>JBAQER010000267.1:0-2869 GCA_049286845.1 Bradyrhizobium sp. | reverse complement strand
GAATTCGGCTGGCCCAGCGCCGGCTACAATTTGAAGAACGCCGAGCCCGGCACCTTCGAGCAGGCCTCGGTGCTGCGCAACTTCGTCACCCGCGCCGAAGCCATCGGCATGGAATACAACATCGTCGAGGCGATCGATCAGCCCTGGAAGTTCTTCGAAGGCGGCGTCGGGCCTTATTGGGGCATTCTCAACGCGGCCCGGGAGCCCAAATTCGCCTGGACCGGCCCGGTCGTGAACGAGAATTACTGGAAACTCGCGACGATAGCGGTGCTGGTCGGCATCCTGCTGTCGCTGCCGATTTTGCGGCTCGCCCAACCCACCATCATGCAGGCGCTGGTGCTGTCGGCGGCGTCCGCCGGCGTCGGCACATGGGCCGCCACCGTGTTCGCCTATTGGGAAGGCCATTACTTCGTGTTCGGTTCGGCCTTCGCGCTGACGCTGGGACTGATCCTGCTGGTTCCGCTGGTGCTGATCGCGATGGCGCGGATCGAGGAAATCGCGGCCATCGCCTTCGGCCGCAAGCCGCGCCGGCTGATCGTCAAGGGCGAGCCCGTGGCGCCGGCGACGATCGGCGAGAGCGTCTCCTTCCCCAAGGTATCGATCCACATCCCCGCTTATTTCGAACCGCCCGAGATGCTCAAGCAGACGCTCGATGCGGTGGCGCGGCTGGACTATCCGAACTTCGAATGCGTCGTCATCATCAACAACACGCCGGATCCGGAATTCTGGCAGCCGATCCAGGATCACTGCCGCGCGCTCGGCGAGCGTTTCGTGTTCATCAATGCCGAGAAGGTCGAGGGCTTCAAGGCCGGCGCGCTCCGCATCGCCATGGCGCGCACCGCTGTGGACGCCGAGATCATCGGCATCATCGACGCCGACTATGTGGTGCAGCCGGACTGGCTGAAGGACCTGGTGCCGGTGTTCGCCGATCCGCGCGTCGGGCTCGTGCAGGCGCCGCAGGATCATCGCGACGGCGATACCTCGCTGATGCACTACATCATGAACGGCGAATATGCCGGGTTCTTCGACATCGGCATGGTCCAGCGCAACGAGGCCAACTCGATCATCGTCCACGGCACCATGTGCCTGATCCGGCGCGCGGCGATGGACATGGCCGGCGGCTGGGCCGGCGACACCATTTGCGAGGACACCGATCTCGGCCTCGCCATCATCGAGCACGGCTGGCTGACGCACTACACCAACCACCGCTACGGCCACGGCCTGCTGCCCGATACCTACGAGGCGTTCAAGAAGCAGCGCCACCGCTGGGCCTATGGCGGGTTCCAGATCGTCAAGAAGCACTGGCGGCGATTCCTGCCGGGCGCGAGCCGGCTGTCGCCCGATCAAAAACGCGAATTTGCGCTGGGCTGGCTGAACTGGCTGGGCGCCGAGAGCCTCGGCGTGCTGGTCGCAATCCTCAATCTGATCTGGGTGCCGATCGTGGCGTTTGCCGGCATCGCCATTCCCGACAAGATCCTGACGCTGCCGATCGCCGCTGCTTTCATCGTCTCACTGCTGCATTTCATGATCCTGTACCGGCTGCGGGTGCCGGTGAAATGGGGGCAGATGTTCGGCGCCATGGTCGCCGCGATGTCGGTGCAGTGGACGGTGTCGCGCGCGGTCGCCAACGGCCTGATCACCGAACACCTCCCCTTCGCCCGCACCTCCAAGGGCGGCCTGTCGCGGATGTCGATCGAATTCCAGGCGTTCTGGGAGGCCGTGATCGGCGTGCTGCTGCTGGTCGGCGCCGCGGTCCTGATCGTCACCAACAGCCAGAAGGAAGTCCGCGAAATCTATATCTTCGCGGCCGTGCTGGTGCTGGAAAGCCTGCCGTTCCTGTCGGCGTTGGCGATCGCCATCCTCGAGAGTTCGCGGATCAATTCGTTCGAGTTCTGGCGCTATGCCGGGGTCCGCAGCGCCGAACTGATCGGGCTGCGTCCCGTGGCGATGCCGACGGTCACCGGCACAACGCAGCCGGTGGCGTCGGAGGTTCGCCGCGAAGCCAGTTGACGGAACCCGGTTTTCCGGCATCCGCGGGGCATGAAGAAAAGCCGCTAACGGCCTGTGCCGGCTCGAAAATCCGGGCCGTCCCCAACGGTGCATTTGCGGTTCGCCGCGCTATTGACCCGCATCAAGCCGCCCCCTACACAGCGCGGCAGTGAGCGCGTAGCTCAGGTGGTAGAGCACGTGACTTTTAATCATGGGGTCGAGGGTTCGAGTCCCTCCGCGCTCACCATGAGATATCTGTCCGGCCCGTACGCGGAATTTTCTGGACTGGCCTCACCTTTCCATGTCCGGGATTCACCCAAGGCTACGACGTGATTTCGTGGCCCGTCGTCAGCTCGATCATGTGCAACGGCGGCGCATGGCGCCCTCTATCTCAGCGGCAGCGTCGCCGCGAGCGTTTGGGCAACTCTCGCCGGCAGCTGGATTCCAGAGAGCTGCCATCCCGTGCCGCTGAAATGGAGGCTGATTCCGCCGGCATCTTCGGCATCTCCGAGTCGGATTGCGAACTCGACCGGCTTCACCAGCGAGATCCTGCGGATGACGTGGCCGAGGTCCGACAGCTCTATCGCTTTCAGCGGTTCAAGCGATATGTCCGTGACCCCATCGACACCTCTGACTTTGCCACTGACGAGTAACGAGGCCAGATTTTCCTTGGTCAGCATTTTTCCGACGAGAGCATCGGCAATTGACGCGCCATAGGTATTGGCCACCATTCGCTCCAGCGGCCTGACCGGCCGCTTTTCGCCTAGTCGCTTCAAGTACGCACCCACGATCTGATCGACCAGCGAACGTTTTGTTCGCTCAAGGTCGGTTCGAGCCATGACTTCGTCGATATCGGCCGCGCGTGCGGCCTGGACTAGCC
>JBAQER010000266.1:0-6313 GCA_049286845.1 Bradyrhizobium sp. | reverse complement strand
GCCTCACCGCCGGCGAAATCGGCGAAGTGGTTTTGGTCGGCGGCATGACCCGCATGCCGAAGGTCCAGGAAGTCGTCAAGCAGCTGTTCGGCAAGGAGCCGCACAAGGGAGTCAACCCGGACGAAGTCGTCGCCATCGGGGCGGCGATCCAGGCCGGCGTGCTGCAGGGCGACGTCAAGGACGTGCTGCTGCTCGACGTGACCCCGCTGTCGCTCGGCATCGAGACGCTGGGCGGCGTGTTCACCCGCATCATCGATCGCAACACCACGATCCCGACCAAGAAGAGCCAGGTGTTCTCGACCGCCGAGGACAACCAGAATGCCGTCACCATCCGCGTCTTCCAGGGCGAGCGCGAAATGGCGGCCGACAACAAGGTTTTGGGCCAGTTCGACCTGATGGGCATTCCGCCGTCGCCGCGCGGCATGCCGCAGATCGAGGTCACCTTCGACATCGACGCCAACGGCATCGTCAACGTCTCGGCCAAGGACAAGGCGACCGGTAAGGAGCAGCAGATCCGGATCCAGGCATCTGGCGGTCTGTCCGAAGCCGACATCCAGAAGATGGTCAAGGACGCCGAGGCCAACGCCGCCGAGGACAAGAAACGCCGCGAGGCGGTCGACGCCAAGAACCACGCCGACGCGCTGGTGCATTCCACCGAGAAGGCGCTGGCCGAGCACGGTTCGAAGGTCGAGGAGAGCGAGCGCCGCGCCATCGAGGATGCCGTCAGCGACCTGAAGGAAGCGCTGAAGGGCGAGGATGCCGAGGCGATCAAGGCCAAGACCAATACGCTGGCGCAGGCTTCGATGAAGCTGGGCGAGGCGATGTACAAGCAACAGGCCGAGGCCGATGCGGCCAAGGATGCCGCGAAGGACGACGTGGTCGACGCGGAATTTACCGAGGTCGACGACGACAAGAACAACAAGAAGTCTGCTTAAACGGCTGTCACCATGACCCTCATTCTGAAGAGCACGCGGGTTGCGTCTCCAGGGATGGGGGTCATTTTTCGTTAAGCCGGAGGCTGCATCCTTTGCGACGCATGGCTTCGGAATGAGAACGAACTTCGGGCGGATCTGACGGATGTCCACCACCAAGCGCTGCTACTACGAAACCCTGGAAGTCGAGCGGAACGCGGACGAGTCCAAGCTCAAGGCGGCGTTTCGCAAGCTGGCGATGAAATGGCATCCGGACAAGAATCCGGGCGATGCCTCGAGCGAGATCCGTTTCAAGGAAATCAACGAAGCCTACGAAGTCCTCAAAGACGGGGACAAGCGCGCCGCCTATGACCGCTTCGGCCATGCGGCGTTCGAACAGGGCCATGGCGGCGGCGGTCCAGGCTTCGGCGCCGGCTTCGCCTCGTCCTTCTCCGACATTTTCGAAGACCTGTTCGGCATGGCCGGGCAGCGCGGGCGCGGCGGCCGCGAGCGCGGCCAGGACCTGCGCTACAACATGGAAATCACCCTGGAAGAAGCCTTCCTCGGCAAGACCGCCCAGATCGAGATTCCGGTCTCGGTGACCTGCGAATCCTGCTCGGGTACCGGCGCCAAGGCCGGCACCAAGCCGAAGGCCTGCTCGACCTGCGGCGGAGCGGGACGGGTGCGGCAGGCGCAGGGCTTCTTCACCCTGGAACGGACCTGCCCGGGCTGTCAGGGCCGCGGCCAGATGATCGAGGACCCCTGTCCTTCATGCACCGGCTCCGGCCGGGTGACGCGCGACCGGACCCTGTCGGTCAATATTCCCCAAGGCGTCGAAGACGGCACCCGCATCCGCCTTGCCGGCGAAGGCGAGGCCGGCGTCCGCGGCGGGCCCCCGGGCGACCTCTACATTTTCCTGTCGCTGGCCACCCACGAGTTCTTTCAGCGCGACGGCGCCGATCTGCACTGCCGCGTCCCGGTCTCGATGGTGACGGCGGCGCTGGGCGGCGAATTCGAGGTGCCGACTATCGACAAGGGCAAGACCAAGGTGAAAGTACCCTCCGGGACCCAGTCCGGCCGGCGCTTTCGCATTGCATCAAAGGGCATGCCGGTGCTCCGTTCGCGCCAGACCGGGGACATGTATGTCCAGGTCGTGGTCGAAACGCCGCAGAATCTCACCAAGAAGCAGCAGGAGCTGCTGGCCGAGTTCGAAAAATTATCTTCCGGCGCGACGCAGCCGGAAGCGGCCGGTTTCTTCACTAAGGTCAAGGACTTCTTCGGTAATCGCGCCAGCCCGTAGCGACTCTTCGGCTTGACCGTTTCGGTTGCGACCTATACGTCTTTATGACTAATTTCCGACAGTCCCGCGAAATCGCGGGGCCCCGCCTGGTAGCGACAATGCCTTTGCAATCGTCCGTGCGTGCGTTGAAGAAGCCCCGTCTCGACGATGAGGTTCGCTTCCTCCGTTCATGGATCGAAAAGCCGCTGCACATGGGCGCGGTGATGCCCTCGGGAAAAATCCTGGCCCGCACCATGGCGCAGTATGTCGACGTCGATTCGTCGGCGCCGGTGGTCGAGCTCGGGCCCGGCACCGGAGCGATCACCAACGCGCTGATCGAGCACGGCGTCGATCAGAAGCGCCTCGTGCTGGTCGAATATAATCCGGGCTTCTGCGCGCTGCTGCGCGACCGCTATCCGCAAGCAACCGTCGTGCAGGGCGATGCCTACACGCTCCGCGACTCGCTGTGGGACGTTCTCAAGGTCCCGGCTGCTGCGGTGGTGTCGGGCCTGCCGCTGGTGACCAAGCCGATGCTGACGCGGCTGAAGCTGATCCGCGACGCCTTCGCGGCGCTGGCGCCGGGCGCGCCGTTCGTGCAGTTCACCTATTCGGTTGTGCCGCCGATTCCGAAATCGCTGCCGGGCGTGTCCACAGAGGCGTCCGAGCGCATCTGGATGAACCTTCCGCCGGCCCGTGTCTGGGTGTATCGCAAGGGCTGATCCTTCTCTGGCGCGTTTGAAGCGCCGGTTCGCCCTTTTTGCGATTGGCCGATGTCCGCGCTGAAAATCCTCGTGATCCCCGGCTCGCTTCGCACCGGCTCGCTCAATGCGAAGCTCGCGGCGGCGGCGGCCTATGAACTGGCGCAAGCGGGCGCCGAAGTCACGCGCATATCGCTGTCGGATTTCCCGCTGCCGATCTACGACGGCGACCTGCAGACCAGATCCGGCGTGCCGAAGAATGCGGTCAATCTGAAGCGCATGATGTCGGCGCATCACGGCGTTCTCATCGTGTCGCCGGAATACAACTCGTCGGTGCCGCCGCTGGTCAAGAACGCCATCGACTGGGTGAGCCGGGTGCAGGACAGTCACGAAACCCGCGGCGAGGTGTTTCGCGGCCGCGCCTTTGCGATTGCCGCGGCTTCCGAAAACCGGCTCGGCGGCGCGCGATGCCTGGCGGCGCTGCGGCTGATCCTGACCGCCTGCCATGCCCTGGTCATTCCCAACCAGCTCGCGCTGCCGTTCGCCTCTGCTGCCTATGATGATATGGACAGGCTGAAGCATCCGGCCGATATCGATGCGATGGGCGCGCTGGCGCGGCAGCTGATCGACATTTCCCAGCGCATGATGTGAGGTGACATGCAGCCTTCCGAAATCATCCCCCGCGACCGCCTGATCGTGGCGCTCGACCTGCCCGGCGTCACGGCCGCGGAGGCGATGATTGCCCGGCTCGGCGACAGCGTGACCTTCTACAAGATCGGCTATCAGCTCGCTTATGCCGGCGGACTGCCGCTGGTCCGCCAGCTCGCGGACCAGGGCAAGAAAGTCTTCATCGATCTCAAGCTGCACGACATCGGCAACACCGTGGCGCGCGGCGTCGAGAGCATCGCCAAACTGGGCGCAACGTTCCTCACCGTGCACGCCTATCCGCAGACCATGAAGGCGGCGGTCGAGGCGCGCGCAGGCTCGGGGTTGAAAATTCTCGCGGTCACCGTGCTGACCTCCTATGACGACGGCGATCTGCACGCCGCCGGCTACCGGCTCAGTGTCTCCGACCTGGTCGAGGCCCGCGCCCAGCAGGCCCAGGTGCTCGGCGTCGACGGCCTCGTCTGTTCGCCCGAAGAGGCGGCCGCCCTGCGCAAGATCGTCGGCCACCAGATGAACCTGGTCACCCCCGGCATCCGGCCGGCCGGCAGCGCCCCTGGCGACCAGAAACGCATCATGACGCCCGCCCGCGCCATCGCGGCGGGAGCGGACTATCTCGTGGTCGGACGGCCAATCGTCGAAGCCGGTGACCCCAGGGCCGCGGCAGAGGCCATCCAGGCCGAGATCAAGCAGGCGCTGGGCTGAGTATCGAAAAGGGAAAAACGCAGATGGCAAAGGGCTACTGGATCGCGCGCGTCGATGTTCACAACATGGACGGCTACAAGGAATATGTCGCGCAGAACGGCGCGGTATTTGCCAAATACGGCGCCAAATTCCTGGTGCGCGGCGGCAGGTTCGAGGCGAGGGAAGGCTCTTCGCGGTCGCGCAACGTGGTGCTGGAATTCAAGGACTATGAGACCGCGCTCGCCTGCTACAACTCGCCGGAATACACCCATCTGGTGAAGGTCCGCAGCCCGCATTCGCAAGGCGACCTCGTGATCATCGAAGGCTATGACGGACCGCAGCCCTCCTGACAGAGCCCCGGTCGGTTGCCGGAACGGCCCCCGCCCGCTATAGGGCGTAGAGAGGTGGAGCCATGGCCGACATGCGTTTGATCGTTGCGGGGGCCGGCGGCCGCATGGGCCGCACGCTGACGCGCGTCATCTCGGAAACGTCGGGCGCGGTGCTCACCGGGGCGCTGGAGGCGCCCGGCTCGGCGCTATTGGGCAAGGATGCCGGCGTGCTCGCCGGCCTGCCCGAAAACGGCGTGAAGCTCTCGGCCGACCTGTGGTCGCTGTCGGCCAATGCCGACGGCATCCTGGATTTCACCGTGCCCGGCGCCACCATCGCCAATGTCGCGATCGCCGCCGAGCGCGGCCTGGTCCACGTCATCGGAACGACGGGGCTTTCGGTATCGGATGACGCCGTGATCAAGAGCGTCACCGGGCGTGCGACCGTGGTCAAGTCGGGCAACATGAGCCTCGGGGTCAATCTGCTGGCGGCGCTGGTCAAGCGCGTGGCGCAGTCGCTTGACGAAAATTTCGATATCGAAATCCTGGAGATGCACCACAAGGCCAAGATCGATGCGCCCTCCGGCACCGCCTTCCTGCTCGGCGAGGCCGCCGCCGCCGGCCGCGGCGTCGATCTCCACACCCATTCGGCCCGCGGCCGCGACGGCCTCACCGGCGCGCGGCGCCCGGGCGACATCGGCTTTGCATCCTTGCGCGGCGGCACCGTCACCGGCGATCACAGCGTGATTTTCGCCGGTCCCTTCGAGCGCATCACGCTGTCGCATCACGCCGAGGACCGCATGCTCTTCGCGCACGGCGCGCTGAAGGCGGCGATGTGGGCGCATGGCAAGAAGCCCGGCCTGTATTCGATGGCCGACGTGCTCGGGCTCGGTGACTTCTAAATTCAACGGCTTCTCGAAACAGAACGGAAATCAAGGGAATGAGCGACCGTCTTCTCGTGCTCGTGCGTCATGGCCAGAGCGAATGGAATCTGAAAAACCTCTTCACCGGCTGGAAGGATCCCGACCTGACCGAGCAGGGCGTCGCCGAAGCCAAGGACGCCGGCCGCAAGCTGAAGGCGCAGGGGCTGTCGTTCGACATCGCCTTCACTTCGGTCTTGCAGCGCGCGCAGCACACGCTCGACCTGATGCTCGCCGAGATCGGCCAGACCGGCCTTCCGACCAAGAAGCACCTGGCGCTCAACGAGCGCGATTATGGCGAACTGTCGGGTCTCAACAAGGACGACGCCCGCAAGAAATGGGGCGAGGAGCAGGTGCATGTCTGGCGCCGCTCCTATGACGTGCCGCCGCCCGGCGGCGAAAGCCTCAAGGATACGCTGGCGCGTACGCTGCCCTATTACGTCCAGGAGATTTTGCCGTGCGTGCTGCGCGGCGAGCGCACGCTGGTCGCAGCGCACGGCAATTCGCTGCGCGCGCTGATCATGGTGCTGGAGAAGCTGACGCCGGAAACGATCCTGAAGCGCGAACTCGCCACCGGCGCGCCGGTGATCTACCGACTCAACGCCGATTCCACGGTGGCCTCGAAGCTCGATCTGGCGGGGTAGCTTGTTGTGCTTGTAGGGTGGGCAAAGCGCAAGCGTGCCCACCATTCAGGATCATAAGTAGGTAGTCGCCCGTTAAGAAGTCGGATTGAGCGCTGATCGGTTGATCAAGAGGCGCATGATCGCGATTAGGAACAGGCGCAAAAGAATCCTCAGCCAAGCGAGGATGCGGCGGAAGTTGTAGCCGACTG
>JBAQER010000265.1:0-3570 GCA_049286845.1 Bradyrhizobium sp. | reverse complement strand
ACGAAACCCGGATCGACGGCGACGCGGTCGACCCGCAGAAATTCCTGCGCGCCGGCGTGCGGCTGAGTTCCGGCTAGAATCCGGTATCCCGGCTCCTCATCGAAGCGCTGTTCATTCGGCCCCGCTTTTGGTCGCCTGAAGCGCCGAAAAATTCTTGGCTTCGATGTCGGCAGCCGAGGAGGTCAGACGTCCTTGCGACAGAAGCTGTGCCAAGCCAAACCCGCTTGTCGCACACGCCGCTCGCCTTGGGAGTGCCAACATCATGTCCGGAAATACCGTCCGCCTGCATCGTGTCCTCGCCACCAAGCCGGAGAAGGTCTTTCGCGCCTTCCTCGATGCGGATGCCATGGCCAAATGGCTGCCGCCCCACGGCTTCACGTGCAAGGTCCACCATCTGGACGCCAAGGTCGGCGGCACATTCCGGATGTCGTTCACCAACTTCACGACAAAAGCGGGCCATTCGTTCGGCGGCGAATATCTGGAGATCGTGCCCAACGAGCGTATCCGCTACACGGACCGCTTCGACGACCCCAATCTACCCGGCGTCATCGATGTCACCGTGATCCTGAAGCCGGTCTCCGTCGGAACCGAAATCAACATCGAACAGTCAAACCTGCCGGCGGTGATTCCGGTCGAAGCCTGCTATCTGGGCTGGCAACAGTCGCTCACTCAGCTCGCATCGCTCGTGGAACCGGAAATTCCCGAATAGTCTATCAGCCCAAGCGAACAAACGCCGCTCGATGACGGCCAGAGGACGGGCCAAGTCCTAGTGCCCGACCTCGCCGGTGATGATTTCACCGAACAGCTCCCAGCTGATGCCGTTGAATTTCATCAGCTGCATCTGCTCAATTGGGAAGTAATCGTTCGGGCCAGTGTTGACCTTGATGCCGGGCAACAGCACGTCGCTGGTAAATCCCTTCAGGCTGGCGGCCTGCTTCATCACGTTTTCGCGCGTGAGATTGTCGCCGCACTGCTTCAGGACCTGAACCATGGTCTGCGCCGTGGCGTAGCCATAGACGTTGTTGTTGTTGGTCTTGTCGCCATCGGGGAAATACTTGTCCATGAAGGCCAGCCAGGTCTTGATCCCCAGGTCGTCCTTCCACACGGGATCGGTCGGATCCTTGATGTAAGCCGTCGAGATGATGCCCTTGGCATTTTCGAGACCGGCCGGCTTGAGCACGGTGGCCACTGACGTCGAGACGTTGCCGATGAAATACACCGGCTTCCAGCCGAGTTCGGCGACCTTGCGGATCGCCTGCGCCGCGCCCTTTGGCGCCGCCCACGTCGTCAGGATATCGGCGCCGGAATCTTTCAGCGCCACGATCTGCGAGTCGATGGTGGGATCGCCGACCTCGTAGGACTTGTCGGCGATGATCATGCCGGCCTTGTCGCCGAGGCCGTCGCGCAAGCCCTTCATCTGGTCCTTGCCGGCGTCGTCGTTCTGCCAAAGCGCCGCGATCTTGCCGTTCGGGAAATTCTTCAGGATGTAGGCGGCGTAGATGCGGCCCTCGCTCTGGTAGTTGGGCTGCCAGCCCATGGTCCAGGGAAAATTCTGCGGGTCGCCCCATTTGGTGGCGCCGGTCGCGACAAAGAGCTGCGGCACCTTCTTGGCGTTCATGTATTTCTGGATAGCCGAGTTGGACTGGGTGCCGAGCGACTGGAAGATCAGCAGCACCTCGTCGCTCTCCACCAGCTTGCGCGCCTGCTCCACCGCTTTCGGCGGGCTGAAGGCGTCGTCGTAGCTGATGAAGTTGATCTTGCGGCCGTTGATGCCGCCCTCGTCGTTGATCTTCTTGAAGTAGGCCGCCTGTGCCTTACCGATGGTGCCATAGGCGGATGCCGGACCGCTGTAGGGCATGATATTGCCGATCCTGATTTCGCTGTCGCTTGCGCCGGGATCGTATTTCTTTTGTGCCGACGCCGCGGTCGCGGTCATCGCGGCGGCAGCGGCAAGCGCCGTCAAGACAACAAGACTTCGGATACGAGCCGGCATCGTTCTCTCTCCCGTGAAGATCTGTTTTCCCAGAGTGTCGCAAGCCGCGCGCGGCCTTGCAAGCGTCGGTTATTCCGCAACCCGAAACGGCATTGTTGCGCGCCGCCAAGTGTGATCAGTTACGATATTCTCCAATTTCTCGAGGCAAGCGGCTTGGATACGGCACGAATACGCATCGGACCGCGGCATCCCGGAATCGCAAAGGCAGGCTATCGGCTTACGCGCTGGCTCAGTGAGCCATTGATGGCGCGCATCGGCTTCCACCGGATCGACAGCGAATTTGCTGCCCGGAAGATTGCGTCGATCAGGGAACGACTGCAGCGCGGTGAGACCGTCTATATCGCGGGCCTCGCAGCATCGGGCACGCACAATACCGGTGTGGCGCTGATCGAGGTGACCCGGGACGCCGGCCCGCGCATCATCGTGAATAACGAGGAAGAGCGCTTTTCCGGCAACAAGCACACCACCGAATATCCGCGAGCTTCGATCGACGCCATGGTCGAGACGCTGCGTCAAAGGGGGCGCAGTGCCGGCGATATCGCAGCCTTCGTCACGACCTGGGACTATCCGGCTCTTCTCGCGACCATGGTGCGAACGGTCCTCGAGGAGGCGCCCGACAGTCTCAAGCTCCTGACGATGCCGATTACGCCCGCCATCGACCGCCGGCGCCTGGACCAGATGCGGCGCACGTCGAAAATTCTCGCCAGGCAACTCCGCCTTTCGGACCGGGTGCCACTGATCTGCATGCCGCACCACGACAACCATGCCTGGTTTTCGTACGCGGCCTCACCCTTCGCCGATGGCAATGAACCCGTTGCCATCGCGGTCATTGACGGCACCGGCGACGAGGGCTCGATCTCGCTTTATGTCGCGAAGGACGGCGTAATGCGCCGCCTGTACTGCAATGACAGCGTGTTCGATTCGCTCGGCGCCTTCTACAGCGTGATCTCGTCAACGCAGGGCGGCTGGACCTGGCTCTCCAGCGAGGGCCGCTACATGGGAGCTGCCGCCTGGGGCGACATGAACCGCGCCAGCAATCCCTATTACATCCGGCTGAGGGAGGTCTTGCACTTCGGCGCGGATGGCGAAATCCGGCTCAATCGCGCGATGGCCAACTGGTACTGCGATCCGTACGAACAGCCCTATAAGGCTCCGCTGATCGATATCCTTGGGCCGCCTCTGAAACCCGACCAGCTCTGGAATCCGGACGCGGTGCTGCGGGTCGAGGACATCGAGCACCGGCCCGACACCCGGGACCGCCTCGACAAGGCCGCCGCCACTCAACTGGTGTTCGAGGACGCCTTGATCCATGTCGTCGATCATCTGCTGCGCCGGACCGGTGCGCAGCGGCTTGTGCTGACCGGCGGCGTGGCGCTGAACGCGGTCGGCAACATGCGGCTGCTCGAACATTTCGACGAAGCCTGGTTTGTGCAGGCGCAGCAGCGCAAGGCCCGCCTGCATCTGTGGGTGCCGCCGACGCCCGGCGATCCCGGCGTCACGATCGGCGCGGCCTGGCTGTTCGCGCATCTGGCGGGCGCGCCGCGCGGTGCACCGATGACACATGCCTTCTATTGCGG
>JBAQER010000264.1:0-2728 GCA_049286845.1 Bradyrhizobium sp. | reverse complement strand
GCCGTCGAGCGTGCCGCCGCCGAGCAGCATCTGGCTGAACCGCGCATAATCCATCGTGGTCGACAGCAGGCCGCCGCCGCCGGATTCCATCACCGGCTTCTCCAGCATGTTGAAGAACTGCACCTTGTCGCCGGTCCAGGGATCGTTCGGGAACGGCTCGGCGAGCCGGCCGGCGTTCTGTTCGCCGGCGTGGAACGCGGTCTCCGCCATCTGCAACGGCGCGAGGATGCGTTCGGTCAGGAACGCGCTCAGGCACTTGCCGGAAACGACTTCGATGATGCGGCCGAGAATGTCGGTGGAGCGGCTGTAATTCCATTCCGCGCCCGGCTGGCACATCAGCGGCATGCCGGCGACCAATGCTGCGTGTTCGGCGTTGGTGATCTTGCGGCTGCGCAGCCGCGACTGCTGGTACATCTGCTGCACCAGCCCGTTGCCGGTGTGGTCGTAGGTGACGCCAGAGGTGTGGCGCAGCAGATCCTGTATCGTCATCTGCCGCTTCAACGGGACGAGGTCGAGCTTGCCGTCGTTTTCGACGCCGACCTTCTGGTTCGCAAATTCCGGGATGAATTTCGAAACGGGGTCGCTGAGCAGGAAATGGCCGTCCTCGATCAGCATCATGATTCCGATCGAGACGATCGGCTTGGTCATCGAGAAGATCCGGAAGATCGAGTCATGCGCCATCGGCGTGCTCGTCGACGGGCCCTGCCTGCCGAGCGCGTCGAACCAGCCGATCTGGCCGCGCCGTGCCACCATCACGGTCGCGCCCGGCAGCGTGCCCTTGTCGATCTCGCGCTTGAAGGCGTCCGACATGCGCTGCAGCCGGACCGGGGACAGACCCAGCGATTCCGGTTTGGCCTGGGGCAGCGAGGGCGTCTGCGGGGCGGGGCTCTGCTTTGCGGCGGTTTGCGCGGTCATGGTTTCTCCCGTTTGTTGCTTTTGTTGCTTGTGGTGTCGCCTGGCCCGGGAAGTCTGGCGCAGAACCTTCGGCTTGAACAGGCCCGCCCCGTTAACTGCTTCGCCCTTGCAATCGGGGCGCTGCCTATGCTTGAAACGGCGCGGATCTGCGGCGACGCGGGTTCCCTGTAGGAGTGTAGCTCAATTGGTAGAGCACCGGTCTCCAAAACCGGGGGTCGCAGGTTCGAGCCCTGCCACTCCTGCCAGCTAATTCAAATACTTAAGCTGACTTCCTGCGGCAGCCGGTGATGCGTTTTGAGCACTGCCGGAACGGGCGCGTGACGTTCCCGTCAGCCGCTTGGCTTGCGTTCGCGGGAATCAGACGGCGCCCACGGTCATCCGGCTATTTTGCTGAACCAATTCGGGGGCCGGCAAGTGGGGTTCTCCGGCGGGTGGATGGTGTGCGCCGGCATGGACGGATTTTTCGACGCCCTTCGACCACGACCTGTAATAGGCGACCGCCGTCATGATCGCGAGGCCACAGGCTCCGACAAGGAACTGGGCCAGCACCCCTCCGGACACCCTTTCCAGAACCAGCGATGCAATGAAGGAAAGGTAGATTCCGACGCAAAACACTTCGAGGGACTGCTGGCCGCACTTGACCAGCGGCCGCCAGATGGCGGCCTCCAGTCCCGGCGCGTCGATCGGTATCAGCCGCGCGCCCACGATGATCAGGATCGCCAGATGCAGGAAGCGATAGGGCGCCAGATTGGTCTTGTCGTTCGGATTGAAGGCCTCGAACAGCGCGCGCGGAAAAATTCCCTGCAGCGCGGGCAGGAGCGCCGCCAGGGTCATGGCGGCCGCAAAAGCCAGATAGATCAGGCCGAGCCAGAAAACGGTCCGGGAACGAACCAGGAAGTGCAGCGTATTGGCGCCGCCGAGCGCCAGCCACGCGCCCAGTACGAACAGAAGCTGCCAGGCGAGCGGGTTGAAGTACCAGACGCCCGAAGGATAGGAGGGCAGATTCCAGCCGAACTGCCGGGCCGCGAAATAGAGCAACACCGATCCGGCCATGACCCAGTTGCCGTGCCGGAGCATCAGCCAAAGCACCGGCGGAAAGGCGCCCATCAGGACGACGTAGAGCGGCAGCACGTCCAGATTCAGCGGCTTGTATCGCAGCAGCAGCCCCTGCGTCAGCGTCTCGACCGGCGCATTGAGCAGGGGGGCCACATTGAACAGATCGATGAAATCAGCCGTGTTGAATTTGTCCGACAGGAAATGAATGGAAGTCAGATAGACCACGAACAGCAGGATGTGGGCGACATAGATTTGCCAGACGCGCCGCAACAGCCGCGTCGTTCCGAAAAGGAAACCGCGCTCTTGCATCCTTCGCGTATACACCAGTGCCGACGTGTAGCCGGAAATGAACACGAACAGATCGGCGCCGTCGCTGAAGCCGTAGTTCCGGAACGAAAACCAGGCCAGCACGGTGCTGGAAACATGTCCCAAAAACATCGCCCAGTTGGCGAGGCCACGAAACAGATCGAGGCGCAGATCGCGCTGGGACGGTGGGAGGGCTAGTACGACTTTCATCTGTTCTCAGTTCGCACGTGACTATCCGGAAGATCGGGATTTTCGCCGCGCCCGGCTCGAACCCATCGTTGGGGGCCTTCGACTGTCACCAAAAACCGGGAAAATGCTAGGGGTGGCGCGGGCGGTCCTGTTGAGCCATGTCAAGGCAGGCGCGGCTTTCAGACCCGGTCCGCGATGCAGGGTAGGGAGCGGTCGATGGGCACCACCGGGCCGGGTCGAGCCCATCAAAGTCCGTCGTCAA
>JBAQER010000263.1:0-2499 GCA_049286845.1 Bradyrhizobium sp. | reverse complement strand
AGCAGGGCCGGCTGGAGGATGCGATGCTGCGCGGTCAGATCGCGACCTTCGAGATCGACGAGGCGGCGCTGGCCGCTGCCGCCGAGCGCGCGGTCGATCTCGCCAAGGCAGGTCAGGCGCATCCGGCGTTTTCTTCGGCCATGAAGTATTACGGCACCGAGCTCAACAAGCGCCGCCACGAGATCCTGATGTCGGCGGGTGGCGTCGACGCGCTGGAATGGGAAAGCGAGCGCTCCAGTGGCGGCGCGAGACCGCGCGCCTGGCTGCGCACCAAGGCCAACTCGATCGAGGGCGGCACGAGCGAGGTGATGCTCGGCATCGTCGCCAAGCGCATTCTCGATCTGCCGGGGGCGTAAAAAGACTCCTCATCCTGAGGAGCGGCCCCTTGGCCGCGTCTCGAAGGATGAGCCACGGGCCTCATGGTTCGAGACGGCGCAAGAGCGCCTCCTCACCATGAGGGTCAACAGCACCCTCTGACCAAGCCACTTTCGTATCAACACCAGCGCTATCGGAAATCAAATGGCACTCGTCCTCAACGAAGAACAATCGATGCTGCGCGACAGCGCGCGCGGGCTCATCAGCGACAAGGCGCCGGTGTCGCATCTGCGGCAGCTGCGCGACGCCAAGGACGCCACGGGGTTTTCCCGCGAGCTGTGGAAGGCGTTCGCCGAGATGGGGTTTCCCGGCCTCCTGGTGCCGGAGAATTTCGGCGGCAGCGGTCTCGGCTGCGTCGAGGCCGGCATCGTGATGGAGGAAATTGGCCGCACCCTGATGCCATCGCCGTTTTTGTCGACCGCCGTACTCGCCGCGTCGGCGCTGTCGCGCGGCGGCAGCGACGCGCAGAAATCCCAGTATCTGCCGAAGATATCCGACGGCTCGCTGCTGGCGGCGCTGGCGATCGACGAGGGCGCCAAGCATCGTCCGCTGCAAACCAGACTGCGGGCCGTGCGTTCCGGCAACGGCTTCAGGCTCTCGGGCGACAAGGCCTTCGTGGTCGATGGCCATGTCGCCGACCTCCTGATCGTGGCGGCGCGTAGCGCCGGCAAAGCCGGCGAGCGCGACGGGCTGACGCTGTTCCTGGTCGATCCCAAATCCAAAGGCATCGCGACCGAGCGCACCGCGATGGTCGATTCGCATAACGCCGCGCGCATCGTGTTCGACAATGTCGAGGTCAACGCCGATGGCGTGCTCGGCGAGGTCGATCAGGGCTATGGTTTGCTGGAAGGCGTGCTCAACATCGGCCGCGGCGCGGTGGCTTCCGAAATGGTGGGCCTCAGCGAGGAAGTGTTCGGCCGCACCGTCACCTATCTCAAGGAGCGCAAGCAGTTCGGCAAATTGATCGGCGAATTCCAGGCGCTGCAGCACCGCGCCGCCCAGCTCTATATCGAGATCGAGATCACCCGCGCCGCGGTCCTGAAGGCGCTGCAGACGCTCGACGGCGACTTTGCCAATGCCGCCGCCGCGGTCGCGGTCGCCAAGGCGCGCGCCGGCTCGACGGCGACTTTAGCCGTGCAGGAGGGCGTGCAGATGCATGGCGGCATGGGCATGACCGACCAGTTCGACATCGGCTTCTTCATGAAGCGCGCGCGGGTCTGTCAGGAACTGTTCGGCGACGCCAATTTCCACGCCGATCAATTGGCGCGGATGAAGAGCTATTGAGATTCCAGGCTGTCATTCCGGGGCGCGCAAAGCGCGAACCCGGAATCTCGCAACATAACATCGAGATTCCGGGTCTGGTCCTTCGGACCATCCCGGAATGACGGCTGAAAGCCGTCACCTAATCGGCGGGGCGTACTGGATACCGCCGGCGCTCCAGAGCTGGTTGAGGCCGCGCGGAATCTTCAGCTTCGATTCGGCGCCGACGTTGCGCTCGTAGACTTCGCCGTAATTGCCGACGTGGCGAATGATGCGTGCGGCCCAGTCCTTGGGCAGGCCGAGTTCCTCGCCGTAAGCGCCTTCGGTGCCAACCAGGCGCATCACGTCCGGCTTCTTCGACTTCAGCGCCTCGTCGATGTTCTTCGAGGTGATGCCGAGCTCCTCGGCGTTGATCATCGCATACAGCGTCCACTTCACGATCATCATCCAGTCGTCGTCGCGCTGGCGCACCACGGGCGCGAGCGGCTCCTTGGAGATGACGTCGGGCAGGATGACGTGATCGTTGGGCTTGGCAAGGTTGAGCCGCAGCGCATAAAGCTGCGAGACGTCGGCGGTGAAGGTGTCGCACTTGCCCTCGTTGTAGGCTTTGACGACCTCGTCCAGTTGGGCGAACTTCACTTCCTCGTATTTCATGTTGTTGGCGCGGAAATAGTCCGCAAGGTTGAGCCGCGTCGTCGTTCCATCCTGCACGCAGACCTTGCTGTTGTTCAAATCGAGCGCGGAATCGATCCTGCGGCTCGCCGGCAGCATGAATCCTTCGCCGTCATAATAGGCGACCGCGGGGAAATACAGGTCGTATGAGGTCTCACGCGACATGCTCCAGGTCGAGTTGCGCGACAGGAT
>JBAQER010000262.1:0-1797 GCA_049286845.1 Bradyrhizobium sp. | reverse complement strand
AAGCCGCTGGCGGAAGAGCTGCGCGAATATTTGACACAGACGGTGAGCATCTCAGGCGGCCACTTTTCCGCCGGCCTGGGCACGGTGGAATTGACGGTCGCCCTGCATTATGTGTTCGATACCCCGACGGATCAATTGGTCTGGGACGTCGGCCATCAGGCTTATCCGCACAAGATCCTGACCGGCCGCAAGGAGCGCATGACGACAATCCGTACCCGCGGCGGCGTGTCGGCATTTCCGTCCCGCGCCGAGAGCGAGTACGATGCCTTCGGCGTCGGCCACTCCAGCACGTCGATCAGCGCCGCCCTGGGCATGGCCATTGCGTCCGAGCTGAAAGGCGAAGACCAGCAGATGGTGGCGATCATCGGCGACGGCAGCATTACCGGCGGCATGGCTTATGAGGCGATGAACCACGCCGGCTGTATTGACGCCAATCTGCTGGTGATCCTCAACGACAACGATATGTCGATCTCGCCGAATGTCGGCGCGATGAATAATTATCTGACCAAGATCCTGTCGAGCCGGCTGTATGTGTCGGCCTGGGAAGAAAGTAAAAAAGTGCTGGGCAAAATGCCCAGCGTCTGGGAACTGGCCCGCCGCACCGAGGAGCATATCAAGGGCATGGTGGTGCCGGGCACGCTGTTCGAGGAGTTGGGCTTCAATTATATCGGCCCGATCGACGGCCATGATCTGGACATGCTGGTGCCGACCCTGGAAAATCTGAAGGCGATGACCGGCCCCCGCTTTCTGCATATCGTCACCAAGAAAGGCAAGGGCTATCCGCCGGCGGAAAAAGATCCTCTGGCCTATCATGGCGTGCCGGCCTTCGATCCCAGCAAGGACTCGCTGCCCAAATCGGCGCCGTCGCCGCACCCGACCTCTACCGAGGTGTTCGGCAACTGGCTGTGCGATATGGCGGAACAGGACGAGCGGCTGCTCGGCATTACCCCGGCGATGCGCGAGGGATCAGGGCTGGTCAAGTTTTCCGAGCGCTTTCCGAAGCGTTATTTCGATGTCGCCATTGCCGAGCAGCATGCGGTCACCCTGGCGGCCGGCCAGGCCTGTCAGGGCGCGAAACCGGTGGTGGCGATTTATTCGACTTTTCTGCAGCGGGCCTATGACCAGCTGATCCACGACGTCGCCATTCAAAACCTGGATGTGCTATTCGCGCTGGACCGCGCCGGTCTGGTCGGACCGGACGGCCCGACCCATGCCGGCAGCTTCGATTATACTTATATGCGCTGCATCCCCAATCTGCTGATCATGGCGCCGGCCGACGAGAATGAATGCCGGCAGATGCTGACCACGGGATTTTTACATGACGGCCCGGCCTCAGTGCGCTATCCGCGCGGCAAAGGCCCGGGCGTCGCCGTCGCCAAAGAACTGACCCCTTTGCCGATCGGCAAGGCCGACGTCCGCCATCGCGGCAGCCGTATCGCCATCCTGGCCTGGGGCAGCATGGTGGCGCCGGCGCTACACGCGGGTCAACAGTTGGGCGCCACCGTGGTTAATATGCGCTTCGTCAAACCGATCGATGACGCCTTGATCCGGGAGCTGACGAAAAGCCACGAGATCCTGGTCACGGTGGAAGAGAATGTCCTGGCCGGCGGCGCCGGCAGCGCCGTCAATGATTTTCTGCAGGCGCAAAAAATCCTGATGCCGGTGCTCAATCTCGGCTTGCCCGATTGCTTTGTCGAGCAAGGCACGCGCGAGGAACTGCTGGCACTGTGCGGCCTCGATGCCCAAGGAATAACCGGCTCGATCGAGAAGTTTTGCGCTTAACCGAGAGAATAACTT
>JBAQER010000261.1:0-4341 GCA_049286845.1 Bradyrhizobium sp. | reverse complement strand
GACCAAGGGCGCCAAGCGTGCCATGCTACTGCCGGTGTCGGCGCCATTTCATTGCCGGCTGATGCAGCCCGCCGCCGATGCGATGGCCGAGGCGTTGGCCGGCGTCACCATCAGGCAGCCGGCTTCGCCGCTCGTGTCGAACGTGCTGGCTGCGCCGATTACCGATCCGGACGAGATCCGCCGCCGCCTGATCGAGCAGGTCACCGGCACCGTGCGCTGGCGCGAATCGGTGGCCTACATGGCGAGCCACGGGGTCACGCGATTTTTCGAGATCGGTGCCGGCAAGGTGCTGAGCGGGCTGGTCAAGCGCATCGCCGATGGAGCGGTCGGAATTTCAGTGGGCGGGCCCGGCGATATTGCCGCCGCAAAGGAAGCCCTGGCGGCCGCGCATTCGGCCTAGCGTGTTTCCGAGCGAAATGAGTACCGGTTCGCGTAAAGAACATGCGTCAGACAAAAGATTAGAGCCTCGGTTCTGATTCGGTAAGAACCGGACAGGCTCCAGGCGGTCGAGAGGAGATATTGATGTTCGATCTGACTGGCAGGACGGCGCTCGTCACCGGCGCGACCGGCGGCATCGGCAATGCGATCGCGCAAGCCTTGCACGCGCAGGGGGCGACGGTGGCCATTTCCGGAACGCGGCGCGAGGTGCTGGACACGCTCGCCGGCAAACTGGGTGAACGCGTTCATGTGTTGCCGTGCAATCTCTCCGACAGCGCCGAGGTCGAGGCGCTGGTGCCCGCGGCCGAGGCCGCGATGGGCCAGGTCGATATTCTCGTCGCCAATGCCGGCATCACCCGCGACAATCTGTTCGTGCAGCTGCGCGACGAGGATTGGGACGAGGTCATCAAGGTCAATCTGACCGCGACCTTCCGCCTGGCCCGAGCCGCGACCAAGCTGATGATGCGCAAGCGGTTCGGCCGCATCATCGCCATCACCTCGATCGTCGGCGTCACCGGTAATCCAGGGCAGGGCAATTACACGGCGTCGAAGGCCGGGCTGATCGGCATGATCAAGACGCTGGGCGCCGAATACGCCAAGCGCAACGTCACCGCCAACTGCATTGCGCCGGGATTCATCAAGACGCCGATGACGGATGCGCTCAACGACAAGCAGCGCGAAACCATCCTGTCGAAGGTCCCTGCCGCGCGGCTGGGAACGCCGGAAGACATCGCCGCGGCGGCGGTCTATCTGGCCTCCAACGAAGCCGCTTACGTCACCGGACAGACGATACACGTCAATGGCGGAATGGCCATGTTTTGAACCGGTTACCGGCCCCGTCCACAAGGCGAGGGACGGTTTGCGCGGGTTGATCGAGGCGTGTAGTCAAGGCTTGGGAAGTATGGTAACCGAACCAGCAACGGATGGGCAAAGAACGCCATTGCAGGAATTTGAAACCCTGTATATTGGCGAGCGGGAGCCTGCCGTCGTTCGCCGGGCCTTCGTCGCTATCACGGGGCCAAATCAAGACTATGCGCGATTGCGAAGGAAGTTTAACGACCACGATGGCTCGTAGCGTCTTGGGGACGGGTCTAATGGAACAAGGACGAGGTTGAACGATGAGTGAGATTGGCGAGCGAGTTAAGAAGATTGTGGTCGAACACCTTGGTGTTGAACCCGAAAAAGTGGTCGATGCCGCGAGCTTCATTGACGACCTCGGCGCGGACAGCCTCGATACCGTCGAGCTCGTGATGGCGTTTGAAGAAGAGTTCGGTTGCGAAATCCCCGACGATGCCGCGGAGACGATTCTGACCGTCGGCGACGCCACAAAATTTCTTGAAAAGAACGCGAAGAGCTGACGCCCCGCGCGGTGCTGACGAAGCCGGACGGGCCGTGGTCGAGCGGTCCACCGGTTTCTTGTTGTGGGCCGCGAATTTTGGGCTGGAGTGCTGGATATGAGGCGGGTTGTCGTCACAGGCCTCGGCATGGTCACGCCACTCGGCTGTGGCGTCGAGCCGACCTGGAAGCGCATCCTCAATAGCGAGAGCGGCGCCAGGAAGATCGACACGTTCGACGTGTCCGATCTGACCAGCCGGATCGCCTGCGTGGTTCCGCGCGGCGACGGCACTGATGGTTCCTTCAATCCCGACCAGTGGATGGAGCCGAAGGATCAGCGCAAGGTCGACGATTTCATCATTTTCGCCATGTGCGCGGCGCGCCAGGCGCTCGATGATGCCAACTGGCATCCGTCTACCGAAGAAGAGCGCTGCGTCACCGGCACCATGATCGGCTCGGGGATCGGCGGCCTGTCCGGCATTGCCGATACGGCGCTGCTGTTGAAGGAGCGCGGACCGCGCAAGGTGTCGCCGTTCTTCATTCCCGGCCGGCTGATCAACCTGGCTTCGGGCTATGTCTCGATCGAGCATGGCCTCAAGGGTCCCAACCATTCGGTGGTGACCGCATGTTCGACCGGAGCGCATGCGATCGGCGACGCCAGCCGGCTGATCACGCTCGGCGATGCCGACGTGATGGTGGCGGGCGGAACGGAATCGCCGATTTGCCGGCTGTCGATGGCGGGATTCTGCGCCGCCCGGGCGTTGTCGACCGGCTTCAACGAAACTCCGGAAAAAGCCTCGCGCCCCTACGACAAGGACCGCGACGGCTTCGTGATGGGCGAAGGCGCCGGGATCGTGGTGCTCGAGGAATACGAGCACGCAAAAAGGCGCGGCGCCAAGATCTATGCCGAGGTGACCGGATACGGCCTGTCCGGTGACGCCTACCACATCACATCTCCATCGCCGGACGGCGACGGCGCATTCCGCAGCATGAGTGCCGCGATGAAGCGCGCCGGAATCACGCCTTCCGATGTCGACTACATCAATGCGCATGGCACCTCGACGCAGGTCGGAGACGAAATCGAGCTCGGCGCGGTGGAGCGACTCCTGGGGAACGCCGCCTCCAAGGTGTCGATGTCGTCAACCAAATCGTCGACCGGACATCTGCTCGGTGCGGCTGGCGCGATCGAGACGATTTTCAGCATCCTGGCGATCCGCGACAACATCGCCCCGCCCACCATCAATCTTGAAAACCCGTCGGTGGAAACGGCTATCGATCTGGTGCCGCTGACGCCGCGCAAGCGCGAGATCAATGTCGCGCTGTCGAATTCGTTCGGTTTCGGGGGCACCAACGCATCCGTGATCGTGCAGCGTGTGACCAATTAGCTTGTGATTAGAACGACTCCACCGTTTTGCCGTATTCGGCGATAACTCCTAGATGCGGGCGTATACTACTGGCGTGGCAGGGATTTGCCGGGCCGCGATCAAACCGACAGGATTCAGGTTGCATCGATGAGTGAGAGGCCGCCCATTTCGCCACGTAGCCCGCGCGCTGCGCTGGAGCCGGAGCAGGTTCCGCCGCCGCCGAAGCGGTCCGACCGTGCCCGTAACCCGTTCGTGGTGGTCGGCAATGCGATCATCACCATCCTGCTGGTCGCGATGATCGGCGCCGGTGGCGCCTATGTCTACGGCAAGCAGCTGCTCGAGGCGCCTGGTCCGCTGAAGGAAGACAAGATCGTCAACATTCCGGCGCGGGCCGGCAAGCGCGACATCGCCGACGTCCTGCAGCGCGAGGGCGTGATCGACGTCAATCCCTGGGCGTTCATCGGCGGCGTGTTCGCACTGAAGGCGAGTTCCGAACTGAAGCCCGGCGAATATTCGTTCCAGAAGAACGCCAGCCTGCGCGACGTCATCGGCACCATCGTCGAAGGCAAGGTGGTCCAGCACGCCGTGACGATTCCGGAAGGGCTGACGTCCGAGCAGATCGTGGCCCGCCTTTCCGAGAACGATATCTTTGCCGGCTCGGTCAGGGAAATGCCGCGCGAAGGCACTTTGCTGCCGGAGACCTACAAGTTTCCGCGCGGCACCACGCGCGAGCAGGTGATCCAGCGCATGCAGCAGACCCAGAAACGCGTGCTGGCGGAAATCTGGGATCGCCGCAATCCCGATATCCCGGTCAGGACGCCGGAGCAGCTGGTGACGCTGGCCTCGATCATCGAGAAGGAAACCGGCAAGCCGGACGAACGCAGCCGTGTCGCCGCAGTGTTCGTCAACCGGTTGCGGCAGAAGATGAAGCTGCAGTCGGATCCGACCATCATCTACGGACTGGTCGGCGGCAAGGGCACACTGGGCCGGCCGATCAAGCGCTCCGAAATCCAGCAGCCGTCGCCTTACAACACCTACGTGGTCGATGGGCTCCCGCCCGGACCGATCGCCAATCCTGGACGCGCCTCGCTGGAGGCTGCGGCCAATCCGGCGCGCACGCGCGACCTGTTCTTCGTTGCCGACGGCACCGGCGGCCACACCTTCACCGAAACCTACGACCAGCATCAGAAGAACGTCGCCAAGC
>JBAQER010000260.1:0-14908 GCA_049286845.1 Bradyrhizobium sp. | reverse complement strand
GCATCGACGTGGACGAAGGCCCGCGCGCCCTCGCCGGAAGCGTCGGCGATTTTGGCGAGACATTCATCGACCAGCTTGCGGGCACTGGTACGGCCGCAGTCGAGATCGTCGGCCAGGGTGGCAAGTGTCGGGGTGTTCGGCATCGCTAATTCTCTCCCTCCGTCATCACCTAGCATCGTAGTCTGCCTTGCGCAGACTACGCGTCACGCCGCATTCGAACACCAGATACTGGAGGTCGCCCTTGTCGGCGAACTCAACCGCAGGCTCGATGCGAATGGATTGCTTCGTCGCTGCGCTCCTCGCAATGACCGGGACCCTAGCGCGGGAGATCGTTGGCATACAAGCGCTCTGGGCTGCAGGAATGAGGCTATGCAGCATTGCGGCTGGACCGTTGACGCCGGATGGTCAAATGTCGCATCAAGATCGCAACAAGCGGGCCGTGCGGCCCGATCCCGAAACGGAGGAAATGACAGAATGGCAGAGCCAGCGCGCGCGCGACCGAAACCGACACCGGAAACCCAGCATTTCTGGGATGGCACTGCCGCCGGCGAACTGCGCCTGCAACGCTGCGACGCCTGCGCCAACGTCTATTTCCCGCCGCGCCCGTTCTGCCCGTCCTGCGCCTCGCGCAAAGTCAGCATCTTCAAGGCCAGCGGCAAGGCCAAGCTCTACAGCTACGTCATCAATCACCGGCCCGCCGCGCCCGGCTTCACACCGCCCTATGCGATTGCCGTCGTGGAGCTGGAGGAAGGCCCGCGGATGATGAGCAACATCATCGATTGCCCGCAGACGCCGGAGGCGCTCGAACTCGACATGAAGCTGGAAGTTGCGTTCGAGAAGCTCGACGACAAGATCACCCTTCCCCAATTCCGTCCGGCGAAGGGCTAAGCATCATGCGAAAGAATCAGGTCGCCGTGGTCGGCGCCGCCGAGACCACCGAACTCGGCGTTATTCCCAACATGTCGCAGATCCAGCTGCACGCGGACGCGGCGCTGAACGCCATTGCCGACGCCGGACTGAAGCTGTCCGACATCGACGGCATCGCCACCGCGGTGGAAACGCCGCAGCAGATTGCACATTACCTCGGCATTACGCCGACCTGGGTCGACGGCACCTCGGTCGGCGGCTGCTCGTTCATGCTGCATGTCCGCCATGCCGCGGCCGCGATCGAGGCAGGGCTGTGCAAGACCGTGCTGATCACGCACGCCGAAAGCGGCAAGTCGATGATCGGCAAGCAACCGCGTTTCACGCCGCCGGACAGCCTGAACGGCCAGTTCGAATCGCCGTTCGGCGTGTTCGGGCCGCCGAGCATGTTTCCGATTCCGGTGCTGCGCTACATGAAGACCCACGGCATCACCCATGAGCAGATCGCCATGGTCGCCGTGGTGCAGCGCGAATGGGCCGCGAAGAATCCGCGCGCCATGATGAAGGCGCCGATCACGGTCGAAGACGTCCTGAACTCGAAGATGATCGCCTATCCGTTCCGCATCCTGCAGTGCTGCCTCGTCACCGACGGCGGCGGCGCGCTGATCCTGACCTCGGCCGACCGCGCCAAGGACTTTCCGAGGAAGCCGGTCTACATCCTCGGCACCGGCGAGAGCGTGGAAACCCCGATGGTCAGCCAGATGCAGACTTTTGATAGCTCGCGCGCGTTCCGGACTGCAGGTCCCCTCGCGTTCAAGGAAGCCGGTATCACGCACAAGGACGTCGATCACCTGATGATCTACGACGCCTTTGCGCATCTGCCGCTGTTCGGCCTCGGCGATCTCGGCTTCATGCCGCACGAGGAGACCGGCAAGTTCATCGCCGACGGCAACACCCGCCCCGGCGGCAAGCTGCCGCTCAACACCAACGGAGGCGGCCTCAGCTACATGCATTCGGGCATGTACGGCATGTACGCGCTGCAGGAGAGCGTGCGGCAGATGCGCGGCATCGCGCCGGCGCAGGTCAAGGACGCCAGGATCTCGGTCTGCCACGGCGTCGGCGGCATGTTCGCGGCGAGTGGCACGATCATCTTTACGAACGAGAAATAGGAATAACCGGTCCCCATCTGTCATTGCCGGGCTTGACCCGGCAATCCATCCTCTTCTGAAGAGCGATGGATGCGCGGGTCAAGCCCGCGCATGACGAGTGGGAACTTCTCCAGCGGGAAAACAGGACAGAACCCAATGACCAAATCACTGCAGGATAAAGTCATCATCGTCACCGGCGCGGGACGCGGCATCGGCCGCGAAATCGCGCTGCTCTGCGCGGCGGAAGGCGCCAAGGTCGTGGTCAACGATCCCGGCGTCGCCGCCGACGGTTCGGGCACCAGTGCCGCGCCGGCCGAGGAAGTGGTCGAGGAGATCAAGAAGCGCGGCGGCACCGCGATCGCCAATTTCGAGTCGGTGGCGGAAGCGATTCCGGCCAGCAAGATCGTCAAGATGGCCACCGATCACTTCGGCAAGCTAGACGGCGTCGTCAATAACGCCGGCATCCTGCGCGACATGATCTTCCACCGGATGAGCGTGGAAGCCTTCGAATCCGTCATCAAGGTGCATCTGATGGGCTCGTTCTACGTCTCGCATGCCGCGGCACGGCTGTTCCGCGAGCAGGAAAGCGGCTCGTTCGTTCATTTCACCTCGACCTCGGGCCTGGTCGGCAATTTCGGCCAGGCCAACTACGCCGCCGCCAAGCTCGGCATCGTCGGCCTGTCGAAGTCGATCGCGCTCGACATGAACCGCTTCAACGTGCGCTCGAATTGCGTCTCGCCCTTCGCCTGGAGCCGCCTGATCGGAACCATTCCGACCGAGACCGAGGAGGAAAAAGCGCGCGTCAAGAAGATCCAGCAGATGGGCCCGGAAAAGATCGCGCCGATCTGCGCCTTCCTGCTCAGCGACGCCGCCAAGGACGTCACCGGGCAGATCTTCGCGGTGCGCATGAATGAAATCTTCCTGATGAGCCAGTCGCGCCCGCTGCGCTCGGTGCATCGCGGCGAAGGCTGGACCACCCAGACCATCGCCGAGCACGCCATCCCGGCCTTGAAGTCGTCGTTCTACAAGCTCGACCGCTCGGCGGATATTTTCAACTGGGATGCGATTTAGAAGAGTCCGAATGGGGAGTGGCGAATAGCGAATGGGTCTCCTCCATTCGCTGCTCGCCATTCGCTATTCGCATCTTCCCTACCCGCTGTTCCTTAGCCCCGCCGAAATGCCGTTGATGGTGATCTGGATGCCGCGCAGCACCGCTTCGTCGGGGCTCTGCGCGCGGTTTTCCTTCAACAGCTCCACCTGCACGTGGTTGAGCGGATCGAGATAGGGAAAGCGGTTGCGGATCGAGCGCTCCAGCAGCGGGTTGCTTTGCAGGAGACGCTCCTGGCCCATGATGTCGAGCAGCATCTCGATCGAAGAGTGCCATTCGCGCCGGATCCGGCTGAAGATCTTTTCGCGCAGCTCGGCATCCGGCACCAGTTCGGCATAGCGCGAGGCGATCGCGATCGAGCTCTTGGCCAACACCATGTCCATGTTCGATAATAGCGTGCGGAAGAACGGCCATTCGCGGTAGAGTTCTTTCAGGAACGGCATGCCCTTGTCGGGATGCTCCGCGATCCAGGCCTCGACCGCGCTGCCGAAGCCGTACCAGCCCGGCAGCATCAGCCGGCACTGCGCCCAGCTGAACACCCATGGGATAGCGCGGAGATCCTCGATCTCGCGGGTCTTCTTGCGCGAGGCCGGACGGCTGCCGATGTTCAGCGTGGCGATTTCGGTGATGACGGTGGAGGACCAGAAGTAGTCGGCAAAGCCCTCGGTCTCGTAGACCAGCCCGCGATAGGCCCTGAAGGCCAGCGACGACAGCTCTTCCATCGCCTTGAGGTATTCGGCGCGCGGCGCGCTGTGCTTGGGCTGCAGCAAACTTGCTTCAAGCGTCGCAGCGGCGAGAATCTCGAGGTTGGTGCGGCCGACCTCGGCGTTGGAATATTTGCTGGAGATGATTTCCCCCTGCTCGGTGATGCGAATCTGGCCGTTCACCGCGCCGCCGGGCTGCGCAATGATGGCGTCGTAGCTCGGCCCGCCGCCGCGGCCGACCGAGCCGCCGCGGCCGTGAAACAGCCGCAGGCGCACGTGGTGGCGTTCGAACACCTCGATCAGGCCGATCTCGGCCTTGTACAATTCCCAGCCCGAGGTGACGAAGCCGCCGTCCTTGTTGCTGTCGGAGTAACCCAGCATCACCTCCTGCACCGCGCCGCGGCTGTCGACCAGCTTGCGATAGTCGTGAATCGACAGCATGCGGTCCATGATGCCGCTGGAAGCCTGCAGATCCTCGATGGTCTCGAACAGCGGCACGATATTGATCGCACTGCGGCCCGAGGGGTGCACGAGGCCGGCCTCCTTCAGGAGCAGCGCGACCTCCAGCATGTCGGACACCCCCTTGCACATGGAGATGATGCATTGGGGAATGGCACTGCTGCCGAATTTGGCATGGGCCTCAGCCGCCGCGTGGAAGACGGCCAACTCGCCCAGCGTTTCCTCGCTGTATTTCACGAAGGCCGACGTCAATGGCCGCGCGTTACGCAGTTCGCTGGCAAGCAGCGCTATCCGCGCCTCCTCGCTCAAGGCCAGATACGACATGCCGGGCATCGCTGCGTCGATCAGCTCGGCGACCGTGCGCTCGTGCACGGCGGAGTTCTGCCGGATATCGAGGCTGGCGAGGTGAAAACCGAAACAATCCACGGCGCGGCGCAGCAGCCGCAGCCGCCCGCGCGCGATCACGCCGGCATTGTTCGAGATCAGCGAGCGATAGAGAATATCGAGATCGGCCTTGAACTCCTTCACGCCGTCATAGGGTGCGGCTTCGCCGACCGGCCGCCGGGTAATTCCCACATCCAGCCGCAGCGCAGTCGCAGTGAGCCGCGCGTAGATGCCCGATACCGCCAGCCGATACGGCTCGCCGCTTCGATGCGGCGACTTGTCGGGCGAGCGCTCGGCGAGCGCGCGCAAATCCTTCGAGATATCGGTAAGATGCGCCGCCAGCGATAGTTCGGAGCCGAGTACGTGCAACTCCTCGAGATAGAAGCGCAGTACGCGGCTCGACTGCAGCCCGAGCGTTCCCCGCATCACTTCCGCCGTCACGAACGGGTTGCCGTCGCGATCGCCGCCGATCCAGCTTCCCATCCTTAGGAAGGACGCCAGTTCGCCGCGCGCAGCGCTGTCGCCCTCGTTCAACCGGTCCTCCAGCGCGCAATGCAGCCGCGGCACCTCGCGCAGGAAGGTGTAATCGTAGAAGGAAAGACCATTAGTGACTTCGTCGAGCACGGTGAGCTTGGTGCGGCGCAGGAGATTGGTCTTCCACAGCGTCAGCACCGCGCGGCGCAGTTGTTCGTCGCTCGCCTCGTTTTCTTCCGGAGTCAGCTGCACCCGCTCGCGCCGGTCGAGCACAGCGGCGATCTCCATCTCGCGGTCGATCGTGCTCTTGCGGCGGACCTCGGTGGGGTGCGCGGTCAAGACCGGACTAACCAGCGCTTCGGTAAAGAACTTGCGCAGCTCGGCCGCGCTGAAGCCGGCGGCGCGGGCATGCGCCAATGTCAGCGCCAGCGTTCCCGGGCGCGGGGTGCCGCCTGCGGTCGCGCGCACCCGCATCTGCCGGATGTTGTTCTGATCCTCGGCGATGTTGGCGAGATGCGAAAAATAGCTGAAGGCGCGGACGATGCGCACGGTCTGGCTGGTCGACATGCTGTCGAGGATGAGTTCGAGTTCGTGCCGCGCCGGCTTGTCGTCGTCGCGATGGAACCGGATCGAGGTCTGCCGGATGCGTTCGACCAGGTCGAACACGTCGGCGCCCTCCTGATCGCGCACGGTGTCGCCGAGGATGCGCCCGAGCAGCCGGATGTCTTCGCGGAGCCGCGCGTCCGCCTCGATGGCGGCGATATCCTCGCCACGGCTGGTACGCACGTCAGACTCTGAAGGCATGGTCTGGGACGACATCAAGCTGCTCCAGAAATTGCCCGGCCTCTATTGAGTCGCAATTTTTTTGCCGCAGCGCAAGGTAAAGATGGAGGCGATGCCGACCAGAGCTGCCGACCTCATCCTGAGGAGGCCGCAAAGCGGCCGTCTCGAAGGATGGGCCACACGGGCCTTCATGGTTCGAGACGGCGCAAGAGCGCCTCCTCACCATGAGGAACTACCGGTCTTCCCGCAGCAGCATCAGATCTTCCGTCCCGCCCGCTCCCAATAGGGATCGCGCAGGCGGCGCTTGAAGATCTTGCCGGAATCCTCGCGCGGCAGGCTGCCATGGATTTCGACGTGTTTCGGCACCTTGTAGTCGGCCAGCGAGGCCTTGAGCTGCGCGCGGATCGAGCCGACATCGAGCGTGACGCCCGGCTGCGGTTCGACCACCGCCATCAGCGCCTCGCCGAATTCCGCGTCTGGAATGCCGAACACCGCGCAGTCGTGCACCCCCGGCACCGCATGCAGCGCGGCCTCGATCTCGGCGGGATAGATGTTGACCCCGCCCGAGATCACCATGTCGCGCTTGCGGTCGCAGATGAAGACATAGCCGTCCTGGTCGATATAGCCGACGTCGCCCGAGGTGATGAAGCCGTCGAGATCGATCTCGGCGCGTTTCTCCGGCTTGTTGTGATAGGTGAAATCCGGATTGCCCGCGATCTTCGAATAGATCTCGCCGATCCCGCCCTGCGGCAGGATTTTCCCGTCTTCCCCGACAAAGCGGAGTTCGGCGCCCGGCGCGATCCTGCCGACGGTGCCGGGTTTCTTCAGCGCATCCTCGGAATTGGCGAAGGTGACCGCGCCTGATTCAGTGGAGCCATAGAATTCATAGATCACCGGCCCCCACCATTCGATCATCGCGCGCTTGACGTCGGCCGGACAGGGCGCGGCGGCATGGATGATGTGGCGCAGCGAAGACACGTCGTGTTTCCTGCGCACCTCTTCCGGCAGTTTCATCAGCCGGATGAACATGGTCGGCACCATGAAGATGGTGTCGTTCGCAGTCTGCTCCGGCGTCGGCGCGTTACGCCGCACCCCCTTGGGATGACCCGTCGTGCCCGAGGTGTAGATCATGTTCTGCGGCTGCGGCAGCGCCGGACCGTCGTAAGGGGTCTGCTGCTTCAGCCAGGATTCCAGATCGGTCGCAAAATCAGGCGTGGCGAGATGCGCGGGGTCGATCTTGTAATTGCCAAGGATTTCCGGCGGCGTCGGCACGCTGAGCACGGTGACGCCTGCAGGAATCGCGTCGCGCAGCTGATGCAGCATGTCGGCATGGCCGATCAACACCGGCGTTCCGGAATCCTCGAGGATGTAGTTGATTTCCTCCGGCTTGAAATGCCAGTTCACCGGCACGCCATAGGCCCCTAACCGCATCGCGGCGTAGGCCGCCTCGATGAAGGCGATGTCGTTGCGCATCAGGATACAGACGCTGTCGCCCTGCTTGACGCCGAGCTTCCGCAATCCGCCGGCGATGCGGTCGGCGCGATCGGCGACTCCGGCGTGGCTCCGCTTGCGTTGACCGCTGATGATGCCGAGGAAAAGCTGTTGGGTTGTCATTGTCTCTTTCCGATCTGAAGCCGGGTTACAAAGCCCTCATGGTGAGGAGCGCGTCTTCGCGCGTCTCGAACCATGAGGGATGGGTACGCCTGTCCTTCGAGACGCGCGCAAGAGCGCGCTCCTCAGGACGAGGTCCGAGCGCTATCCGGCGTCCGCAAAGCGCGGCGCGCGCTTGTCGATGTTGGCGCTGACAGCCTCGAGCTGGTTGGGGCTACCCATCAGTTTCATCTGCTCGACGGATTCGGCGAGCAGCGCCGGGCCGGGATCGACGGAGAGATTATTCAGCATGCGCTTGCAGGCGCGGATCGCATCCGGGCTCTTGCCCGCGATCTCGCGTGCGAGTTCGAAGGCGGCGGCGCGCGGGTCGTCGCAGATGCGGGTGGCGAGGCCATAACTCAGGGCCTCCTGCGCCGAGAAAATCCGCCCGGTATAGGTGAGTTCGCGCAGGATATCGTCGCGGACGAGGCTGGCCAGGATCGGCGTCCCCGCCATGTCAGGCACCAGCCCCCATTTGATCTCCATGATCGACATCCGGGCGTCGGGGGCGAGAAAACGCATATCGGCGCCGAGCGCGAGCTGAAATCCGCCGCCGAACGCCACGCCCTGGATCGCGGCAATCACCGGCACCGGCAGCTGCCGCCAACCCCAGACCGCAGCTTGCGGGAAATTGGCCTTGCCATGGGTGCGCGCGGAAAGGTCCCGCTTTTCGCCGCCCGCGATCCCGTTGCCGCCCTTTTCCTTCATGGCGGCAAAACGTCCCATATCGAGACCGGCGCAAAACGCCCGCCCCTCGCCGGACAATACTACCGCTCGCACGCCTTTTTCCTGGGCAAGCCGGGAGGAAGTGGCAACCAGCGCTTCGAACATCGCGGCATCGAGCGCGTTCATCTTGTCCGCCCGTACCAGGCGAACGTCGGCGACGCCCTCCGAAATCGTGACCTTGACGCGATCTTCCATCAGAATTCTCCCCTTGCAGTCTTTCTTGCACTTCTCTTTGTTGCGGCTTTACAGAAAGGCGTTGGGCGGATTTAGTCAATCAACCAATTAACTGACAATCCCCTTGGGCGGAAACCAGACATGTTCAGCGAACAACTCCTCGCCGGCCGGCGCATCCTCGTCACCGGAGGCGGCACCGGGCTCGGCAAATCCATGGCCGAGCGCTTTCTTCAATTGGGCGCCGAGGTCCATATCTGCGGCCGGCGCAAGAGCGTCTGCGACGAAACTGCAACCGAATTGATGGATCTGCACGGTGGGCGTGTGGTCAGCCACGGCGTCGATATCCGTAACGCCATGGCCGTCGACGAGATGATCGAGGCGATCTGGACCAGCGGCCCCCTCACCGACCTCATCAACAACGCCGCCGGCAATTTCATTTCGCGGTCGGAAGATCTGACCCCGCGCGGCTTCGATGCGGTCGCCAACATCGTGATGCACGGCACCTTCTATGTGACCCATGCAGTGGGCCGCCGCTGGATCGCCGCCAAGCAGCGCGGCAATGTGGTTTCAATCACGGTGACCTGGGTGCGCAACGGCTCGCCCTATGTGGTGCCGTCGGCGATGAGCAAATCCGCGATCCACGCCATGACCATGTCGCTCGCGGTGGAATGGGGCAAATACGGCATCCGCCTCAACACCATCGCGCCCGGCGAAATCCCGACCGAGGGCATGAGCAAGCGCATCAAGCCCGGCGATGAGGCCGGCGCCCGCACCAGGGCACAGAATCCGATGGGCCGAGTCGGCACCATGGAGGAACTGCAGAATCTTGCGGTGTTCCTGATTTCCGGCGGCTGCGACTGGATCAACGGCGAGACCATCGCCATGGACGGCGCCCAGGCGCTGGCGATGGGCGGCAACTTCTACCAGTTGCGCGACTGGTCGGACGCCGACTGGAACCAGGCGCGCGAGTCGATCAAGGCGCAGAACGAAAAGGACCGCGCGGCAAGGGGGTGAAGAATGGGCCTCGCGCGGCCCTCATCCTGAGGAGCGGCCTCTTGGCCGCGTCTCGAAGGATGAGGATGCACCGGGGCCGCATGGTTCGAGACGCGCGCAAATGCGCGCTCCTCACCATGAGGACTGAAACGGCGCATATTGTCTTCGGCACATAACGCCGCCACTATCGCAAAACAAAAACAAGAAAACCCACGGGAGAAACATGTCCGAGACCCAGGAACCGGCCAACCTCGCCGACATGGTGCGGGCGCGGGCAAAGGCCCGCGGCGATGCCATCGCCTATGAATTCGAAGGACGCCAGACCTCCTTCGCCGAGTTCGACATCAAGACCAACCGCGTCGCCAACGCGCTGATCGCGCTCGGGGTCCGCCCTCGCGAGCGCATCGCCTATCTCGGCAAGAACAGCGACATCTATTTCGAACTGCTGATGGGCGCGATGAAGGCCAACGTGGTGATGGCGCCGGTCAACTGGCGGCTGGCCGGGCCGGAAGTCGCCTTCATCGTCGACGACTGCAAGGCGCCGGTGCTGTTCGTCGGCCCCGAATTCATCACCCAGGTCCGCAATATCCTGCCGCAGCTGCCGAGCGTTCGCCACGTCATCACAACCGAAGGCGGCGCGCCGGAATGGCAGGATTTCACGGCATGGCGCGACGCCCAGAGCAGCGACGACCCGAAGGTCCCGATCGACCGCAAGGACATCGCGATCCAGCTCTACACCTCCGGTACCACGGGCAAGCCAAAAGGCGCGATGCTGTCGCATGCCAATTTTCTCAATCTGGTGGAAACCGGCCGCGACCAGAAGCCCGACTGGAACAAATGGTCTGTTGACGACGTCTCGCTGGTGGCGATGCCGATCTTCCATATCGGCGGCTCCGGCTGGGGCGTGATGGGCCTCTATCACGGCGCCAAGGGCGTGATCGCGCGCGAGTTCGATCCGACCAAGGTGCTGGATTTCTTCGAGCAGTCCGGAATTACAAAGCTGTTCATGGTGCCGGCCGCGATGCAGTTCGTGGTGCGGCAGCCGCGCGCGCGCCAGGTGGATTTTTCACGGCTGAAATACATGCTCTACGGCGCCTCGCCGATCCCGGCGGCGCTGTTGAAGGAATGCATCGAGGTCTTCAAATGCGGCTTCGTGCAGATGTACGGCATGACCGAGACCACCGGCACCATCGTTGCGCTGCCGCCGGAAGATCATGTCGAGGGACTGGACCGGATGCGCTCGGCCGGCAAGGCGCTGCCCGGCATTGAACTTGCGATCCTCGACGCCGACGGCAATCCGCTGCCGCCCGGCGAAGTCGGCGAAATCGCGACGCGTTCCGGCTCCAACATGGCCGGCTACTGGAATCTGCCGGAGGCCACCGCAAAGACGCTCGGCAGCGACGGCTGGCTGCGCACCGGCGATGCCGGCTACATGGACAGTGACGGCTACCTCTACATCCACGACCGCATCAAGGACATGATCATCTCGGGCGGCGAGAATATCTATCCCGCCGAGGTCGAGAGCGCGATCTGCGACCATCCCGACGTCGCCGAAGCCGCTGTCATCGGCATCCCCGACGACAAATGGGGCGAAGCGGTCAAGGCGATCGTGGTGATGAAGCCGGGCAAGAGCGCAACCTCATCCGACATCATCAACTTCACCCGCGAACGCATCGCCGGCTTCAAGACGCCGAAATCGGTCGACTTCCTCGATGTGCTGCCGCGCAACCCCTCCGGCAAGATCCTGCGGCGGCATTTGCGCGATCCGTATTGGGCGGGGAAGGATCGGCAGGTGAATTGACGCACACCCACAGCGTCGTCCCCGCGAACGCGGGGACCCATACGCCGTGGAGCGAGCGATATGGGAAGCGTTAGTTACCTCGTCGAACCATCGCGCTCCAAACCATGGCCTGTGGTTATGGGTCCCCGCGTTCGCGGGGACGACTTGGTGAGAGAGCTGAGCGCGCCTCCCTTAATGCCTCCCCGCGCCCAGGCTGCGGCAAAATAACCCGACGGGCAAATTTTCGCTTTCGCTGTCGGGCAAATCACTTCTAGGACTCCCGCCATCCTGTCCCAGAGGAAGGGGCGTTGGCCATCGTCACCGAACGTTGGGATGGGATGCGGTGGACGCGACGGCATGGTGCGCGCGATGGGATCGCAGGGCGGGATAAACTCCGTGAGTGGTCACAGGACGTGCTGACGAGCGGTGTCGAAGCGTACGGCAAAGTCGTGTGGATCCGACGCCTCAGTGGTCGGCGTCAAGTTTTGCGGAGGTGCGAAAGCCCGACCGGGCCGGAGTGCCAGATTCCGTGAGGCGACGGGGGCAAGAAAGCCCGATACCCCGGGGTGAGCGCGATATAAGCCGTAAAGCCATTGCGCAGGGAATGCCGGAGTGCCTCCGCTGAACCTGTATGCTCGTGTGCGTTCTTTACTCGTGCATTGTGCACACGAGACCGCGGGTGCAGCGCGCATCCGGCATTCCCTGCTCCCTCCTTCGAGGGACACCGAAACGCAAACCTCGGGCAAAATCGTGCCGCGAGAATGCGGACGTGTATCTGCTGTTTGACATTCGAATCGGAAGGCGGCGACGAAGGCGACACATTCTCGCGTCGTCCCGCGAACGCGGGGACCCATACGCCGTGCCGTAGTGGCTACGGGAAGTGAAAGTAGCCTTGTCGAAGCGTCACGCTCCCACAATAGACGACCGGGGTTATGGGTCCCCGCGTTCGCGGGGACGACTTGGTGAGAGAGCTGAGCGCGCTCCCTCTAGTGCTTCCCCGCGCCCATATACCCAAACAGAAATCCCGCCACCTTCCGCTTCTGGATTTCCTCGCTGCCTTCGGTGATGCGGTAGCGGCGGTGATGGCGGTAGATGTGCTCGAACGGCTTGTGGCGTGAATAGCCCATGCCGCCATGCACCTGCATGGCGCGGTCGGCCGCTTCGCAGCACAGCCGGTTTGCCCAGAAATTACACATCGACACCCGGTCGGACAGCGTGTGCTCGACCTGGGCCTGCGTCAGCTGGTCCATCTCCCAGGCGGTCTTGCGGATCAGAAGCCGCAGCATCTCGGCTTGCGTCGCCAGCTCCACCAAAGGCCACTGGATCGCCTGGTTCTCGGCCAGCGCCTTGCCGAACGGCTTGCGCTCGCGCGCGTATTTCACGCTTTCATTGATGCAGTAGACCGCCGCGCCCAGCGAGCTCGCCGCCTGCCGGATGCGGTTCTCATGGACAAAACATTGCGCCAGCGACAGGCCGCGGCCGATCTCGCCGAACAGCGCGTCGTCGGGCACGAACACGTCGGTAAAGCTGACGCGCGGGTGATCGGTCGGCATGTTGAAGGTCCACATATACTCCTCGACCTTCACGCCTTTGGCTTTCGCCGGCACCAGGAAACAGGTGATGCCGCGGGCATCGCCGTCATTGCCTGACGTGCGGGCAAACAGCGCGCAGTGGGTGGCGACATGCATGCCGGTGGTCCACATCTTTTCGCCGTTGATCACCCAGCCCTTGACGCCGTCGCGGGTCGCCTCGACCGCGCGGGTTTCCATGTGGGTGGCGTCCGAGCCGTGCTCGGGCTCCGTAAGACCGAAGGTGATGCGGTACTTGCCGGTGATCGAGCCGTCGATCATGGCCTTCTGGTCGTCGCGGCCGTAGCGGTCGAGCATGGTGACGATCGGCAGATTGCCGACGATGGAATGCTCGTTCTGCAGGTCGTTGTGCAGGCCAAGCCCCTTGGCCGCGAAATGCTCGCGGATCACGGCCATCCAGAGATTGGAGCCGTCCTTGCCGCCATAGCGCTTCGGGATCGCAAAGCGCAGATGCCCGGCGGCATCGGCGAGATTCTTGGCCTTGCGCAGCAGCACTTCCCAGTCATGCCGCGGCAGGCCGCCATTGTCGAAATCGGTGCGCGCCCATTCGCGGCGATGGTCGAAGAAGCGGATGTTGTCGTCAGCCTCTTCGAGCGGCTTGATCTCGCGCGCGATGAAGCGGTCGAGTTCGTCGAGATAGGCGACCAGATCGGCCGGCAGATTGAAATCCAAGGCGGTCTCTCCCGGAGATATCGTTATTGTCGATTTGCGTTAAGGCGCTACGAGGCGCTGCTGCTCGGATCGATTAAGGTGAGAAGACGGCGTCCAAGTCAAGCAACCGCATAGGCTTGGCACGCGCACCCCGCTTGCGTAATTGGATGGTATCGGACGGCGGGCACACGCTACTATCCCGGTCAATATTCTTCGCCGCAGAAAATCGAAATGGGAGCAAACATGGACCTGAAATTCTCCAAGGTAACGCGCAAGGGCCCGATCACGATCGTGACGCTGTCGCGCCCCGAAGTATACAACGCGCTGCATACCGACGCCCATTTCGAGCTGCAGAAGGTGTTCGACGATTTCTCCGCCGATCCGGAGCAATGGGTGGCGATCGTCACCGGCGCCGGCGACAAGGCGTTCTGCGCCGGCAACGACCTGAAATGGCAGGCGGCGGGCGGCAAGCGCGGCTGGGACAAGGGCGGATTTGCCGGCCTGACCTCGCGCTTCGACTGCGACAAGCCGATCATCGCCGCCGTCAACGGCGTCGCGATGGGCGGCGGCTTTGAAATCGCACTGGCCTGCGACCTCATCATTGCTTCGGAGAATGCCACCTTCGCGCTGCCCGAGCCGCGCGTCGGCCTCGCGGCGTTGGCCGGCGGCGTGCACCGGCTGCCGCGCCAGATCGGGCTGAAGCGCGCCATGGGCATGATCCTGACCGCACGCCATGTCGGCGCCAAGGAAGGGCTCGAACTCGGCTTCGTCAACGAGGTCGTGCCGCAGGGCGAAGCGCTGGCGGCGGCCGAGCGCTGGGCGGAAACCATCTGCAAGAACTCGCCGATGTCGATCCGCGCCTCCAAGCAGGCGATCCAGAAGGGGCTGTCGGTCTCGCTGGAGCAGGCCATCGCCGAGCAGCGCGACTATCCCGCGGTGAAGGCGATGGCGGCGTCGCAGGACTACATCGAGGGCCCGAAGGCGTTTTCGGAGAAGCGTCCGCCGAAATGGATGGGGAGGTGATTTTCTCCGTCATGCCCGGCCTTGTGCCGGGCATCCACCTCTTCCTTGTGTCGCAAAGACGTGGATGGCCGGGTCAAGCCCGGCCATGACGACGGAGAGTGTGCACTACTTCGTCCCCAACTCTCGCTTATACGACCCGTAGTTCGGCTGATCGACCGCGAGCTTGTCGATCGTGGTCTGCCACAGATGCTCTGATAACCCCGGCGTCTGCAGGTCGGCCTCGCCGCTGGCGATACGATCGGCGAGCATGCGGTTGAGTTCGCCGAGCGAGCCCTGCTCGCCGAGCAATTGCGACAGCCGGGCGAGTTCCGCCATATCGCTGCCCTCCTCCAGCTCGAGCTGGCGCGTCACCAGATCCAGCGCGTTGATCGAGACCCGCAGCTTGAACGCGTTGTGCC
>JBAQER010000259.1:0-2027 GCA_049286845.1 Bradyrhizobium sp. | reverse complement strand
GCAAGGCTCAACAGACCGATGAGCGGATGGGGTCAAGGCCGTCAGCCGCCGGAGGCGGTGGCGCGCAGCGCCAGCCTTGAGCCCGGCCGATCAGCGGTCTACGTCAAAAATACAGTTGCTCCCCGGTGAACGGGCTTTCTTGCCACCGTCGCCTTGCGGATTGACGATACATCCCGGACCCGGTTGGGCCGGATGCATCTCCGCAAGACTTGACGCCAGCTTCGCAGCGCCAGGACCACACGACTTCGCCGTACGCGCCCGTCTCGCCAAAGCTCTCGCCGGACCTCGTGCGATCCGGCAAGTTTCGTCGAAGACAGTTAGCAGCGCCGTCCGTCCGCACGCCGGTCGATCGCTCACGGGGAGACCCGCCCTGCAACCCCTTGCGCGCCCGACGCTGTCGCGTCCATCGCATCCCACCGCGCGTTCGTGACGACTCGCGATCCGCCCCTTGTCGGGTGAGACGGGCGAATTTCTAGGAGTGATTTGCCCGACGTGTTAAGCGGAATATTTTTGCGCGAAGGGCTGGACAGGTTTTTGCTGATTTGCCCGTCGGGTCGTTTTCAGGTGTAGTGGGCGGCAAATTGAGAGATATTCATGGACCGTTTGGAAAAGCCTTGCTGGCCGACGGGACGCAGATGTGCCGTGTCGATCACCTTCGATGATGCGCTTCCTGTCCATCATGAACTGGCCGGACCAGCGCTCGAAGCGCGAGGAATGCGTGGCACCTTCTATCTCCATATAGCGATGGCCCCGTGCAGCGACCCGATGCCTTGGCGCGCGCTTGCAGCACGCGGGCACGAACTGGGAAACCACAGCCTGTTTCACCCTTGCCGGCGCAAAGCCGCCCACAGAGCTTGGCTCGACAAGGCCTTCGATTTGCGGCGCTATGAGCCCATTAGATTCCAGCAGGAAGTGCGGGTCGCCAATGCGTTTCTGAAATTGATCGACGGTCTCGGTGAGCGCACCTACGCCTACACGTGTTACGATACGCATCTCGGCCGGTGGCCCAACAAGACGGCCATTTCCGGCCTTATCCGGTCTGATTTCGTCGCCGCGCGCGGCGGACGGACCGACCGACCGGTGAATGTATCCCGCGATCTCGATATGATGAACCTTGGTTGTTTTCAGGCTGACGGGCTTTCGCTCGCCGCTCTCGCCGATGCGATACATATCACGCGCGACCGCGGCGACTGGCTGATATTGGTCTTTCACGGCGTAGGATCGGGAACGCATGGCTTGTTTGTCGAGCCGTCGACCCTCAATGGATTGTTGGACCATTTGGCCACTCAGAACGAAATCTGGGTCGCACCGGTCGTCGAAATCGCCAAATGGGTACGAGCGGCAAGCCACTGAGACCGCAAGGCAGCGAGCCGCACAAAGCGAGTGGCGCGACATCAGCGATGGCTGAATATCAACGCGCATGTCCGCCTCTGGCACAAAGCGGCCTACCGCGGTGTCCGACCTAACGGTCCTCCCGCTTGCGTTTAGCAATCCATGCAGGATATTGTTATTGTGATGCGTCGCCAAATCCTTTCCCGAGGGGGCCAGTCTTGCGCGAAAAGGAACTCCGCATAGCGCTCGTTTGCTTCGGCGGCGCCTCGCTGGCTATCTATATGCATGGGGTCACCAAGGAGATTCTGAAGCTCGTCAGGGCGTCCAGCGCCCTTCACACCATCATCATCCCGGAAAAGCGCTCGGCCGCAGCATTCTTCGATGTTCGCGACCGCTCCGATCCCGAATTTGACACTGAAGCGATCTATTTCGATCTCCTGCGCGATATCGGTCGAACAGTCGATCTGCGGGTCATCGTTGACATCATAGCGGGAGCCTCCGCGGGCGGAATCAACGGCATCATGCTGGCGCGGGCGTTGAGTCATGACCTGCCCATGGGTCGGCTCCGCGAGCTCTGGCTTGAGAATGCCGATGTCACCGAGCTACTGGCATCGGAAGCGAAGGCACACATATCGAGCAAGTGGATTCTTCGGCCGCTGTTCTGGGCCGCCGGTCTGATGGGCAGGGGATTGATC
>JBAQER010000258.1:0-2614 GCA_049286845.1 Bradyrhizobium sp. | reverse complement strand
CCGCGAACTCGATTTCCGCGCTCGCATTACGAAAGGCCGACGTCGCGGACCGATCTAGAAGCATGATCCGGAAAAGTGGGAGCCGGTTTTCCGAAAGGATCATGCTCCAACAAAGAGATGCGATCATGATCCGATTCGATCTAGTCGGATCATGATCTAGCCCCGCCGTTGCGCGCGCAGCCACACGGCGAATGCGAACGCCACCGCGCCCGCCAGTCCGAACCAGGTGATGGCATAGTTCAGGTGGTCGTCCTTGAGATGGACCGTGAGCGGCCCGGGTTTCGGGATGCCGCTCTCCGGCGCCGGCGTTTCCAGGTCGATATAGAAGGGTGCGACCGGCTTGCCGGCCTCACCCCAGCCGAATGAGTGCGCCATGGCCAGATGATCCCGGGTAAACCACAGCCGCTTGGCGGGATTCTCCGGCGGCGTCAGCGCGCCCGCGGTTTCCGGAAAACGGATGTAACCGGTCAGCGTGACCGGCGCGCCCGTGACCAGCCGCGTCACCGCGCGATCCTGCTGGGGGCGATCCTGCATCGTGTTCTGCACGAAGCCGGCATTGATCACGACGGTCTCGCCGGTCGGCAGGCTCGCGGGCAGGAAAGCCCAGGTGCCGGGGCCGGTAACGTCGTCGCGCACCGACGAGCCGGAACTGTAGACCATCGCATCCGGACGGGGCTGATAGGTCGCCGAGAAACGGACGCGGCGGAATTCATCCCGCTCCGGCGTCAGCGTACTCCATTGCGAAGGCTGCGGCAGCGTCAAAGGTGCGGCAGCCAGACGTTCGGTCAGGGCCGCGATCAAGGCGTGCTTCTCGACCCGGCGCTGCAGCTGCCACAGTCCGAGGCCGACAAGCAGCGCCACCACCGCGAGCGTGAAAACACCCAGTCCCGCGACATTGCGCCGGGGCGCAGTCATCCCGGTCATTTCGGCTCGCGGTCGATCAGCCGGCCCGGCGCCGCCTTGTGATGAAACTGCAGCGCGATCAGCAGCGATTTCATCGCGCGCAGCGGCAGCAGCGTGGTCGCGAGAATCAACGGCAGCCAAAGCACGGCGTGCAGCCAGAACGGCGGCTGGTATTTCACTTCCACGATCAAGGCGCAGCCGACGACGATGGCGCCGGCGATCATGATGATGAAAATCGCCGGCCCGTCGCCGGCGTCGATGAAGGCATAGTTGAGCCCGCAGGCCTCGCAGTTCGGCCGCAGGTTGAGAAACCCGGCATACAGTTTGCCCTTGCCGCAGCGCGGACATTTGCAGGCAAGGCCGCGCATCGCGCTCTGCGCCAGCGTGGGCAAGGTCTCGTCGGGCATGGTCTGGTCTTTCGTCATTTCGGATAGCAAAAGGGCGGCCCTGCGGCCGCCCTCCTTGTAGCATATTGGCTTACGGATCAGTGCGCGGCGTGGGCCATGGCTTCCGCGCCGCCACCCCAGACATAGACGCAGATGAACAGGAACAACCACACCACGTCGACGAAATGCCAGTACCAGGCGGCGAATTCGAAGCCGAGATGCTGCTTCGGCGTGAAATGCCCGGCATAGGCGCGGATCAGGCAGACGATCAGGAAGATAGTGCCGACCAGCACGTGGAAGCCGTGGAAGCCGGTCGCCATGAAGAAGGTCGCGCCGTAGATGTTGCCGGCGAAAGAGAACGCGGCATGGCCATATTCATAAGCCTGAACGCAGGTGAAGGTCGCGCCGAGCAGGATGGTCAGGATCAGGCCGTATTTCAGGCCCTGGCGGTCGTTCTCCAGGAGCGCATGATGCGCCCAGGTGACCGTGGTGCCCGACGTCAGCAGGATCAGGGTATTCAACAGCGGCAGATGCCAGGGATCGAAGGTCTCGATGCCCTTGGGCGGCCACACGCCGCCGAACAGCGCCTCGCGGGTGACGTGAACGGGATCGCCGGGGAACAGCGCCGAGTTGAAGAAGGCCCAGAACCAGGCGACGAAGAACATCACTTCGGAAGCGATGAACAGGATCATGCCGTAGCGATGGCTGATCTGCACCACGCGGGTGTGATCGCCCTTGTACTGGGCTTCGCGGATCACATCCGCCCACCAGCTCACCATGGTGTAAAGCACGCCGATGGTGCCGACGCCGAAGACGATCGGGGCGGCGGCGAACATATGATGCATCCAGGTGACCGCGCCGACGGCCATGATGAAGGCCGATACCGAGCCGACGACCGGCCACGGGCTCGGATCGACGAGGTGGTAGTCATGGTGCTTGACGTGCGCCGTAGCCATTGCGGTCTCTCCGTTAGCGGTGCCGTGCCATCCGGCACGTATTCGTCTCAAAAATCAAATCCCGTGGTCCTCATTGCTGGAGACCTCGGAGATCAGAGGTTGCCCTTGCGTTTGTCCAGTTCGCTCGCCGCCAGCGGCTTCGGCGCCGGTTCGCGCACGGGGTAGAAGGTATAGGACAGGGTGATGGTGCTCAGCCCGTCGTTTTCGCTGTCCGCGGCAAGCGCCGGATCGACGTAGAACACCACCGGCATCTCGCGCTTCTCGCCCGGAGCCATGGTCTGATCGGTAAAGCAGAAACAGTTGAGCTTCTGGAAATACGCCCCGACCGTCAGCGGCGCCACATTATAGGCGGCCTGCCCGGTTGTCGTC
>JBAQER010000257.1:0-8294 GCA_049286845.1 Bradyrhizobium sp. | reverse complement strand
CCACTTGATCTCAGGCGAGGATTGCGCGATCGCCGGCGAGGCCACGGCGGTGGCGGCGGCACCGGCCGCGGAAACTTTCAAAAAATCACGACGCTTCATCTAAGGCATCTCCTTGTTGGGGCATATTTTCCCAGATTTCCTGGAGCGGCTGGTTCGGCAACACGGGATCCGCGTCGGCCGAAGGCGCTCTGGCGCGGCGGCTTTACCACGGAAATTTGCCGTCGGAAAACCGGACAATGGCATGACAGCACTGATTAAACGAAAGTCGCATATGCCACCAAAACCGGCTCAAGCGGCGGCAATGACGCCCTGGAGCTGGTCGCGGACCCTGGCGCCGATCGCGCGATAGATCGCCGCATGCGGGCCGTCCGGCTCGCTCTCCACCACGGGGGTACCCGAATCCGAGGTGGCGCGAATCGACATATGGAGCGGGATTTCGCCCAGGAACGGCACGCCAAGCCGCTCCGCCTCGTGCCGCGCGCCGCCATGCCCGAAAATATCCGATCGGGTGCCGCATTGCGGGCACTGGAAATAGCTCATGTTCTCGACGACGCCGAGAACCGGCACATTGACCTTCTTGAACATCGCAAGCCCGCGCCGCGCATCGATCAGCGACAGATCCTGCGGCGTCGAGATGATGATCGCGCCCTTCAGCGGCACGTTCTGCGCCAGCGTCAGCTGTGCGTCGCCGGTGCCCGGCGGCATATCGACCACGAGAACATCGAGGGTGCCCCACGCGACATCCCGCAGCATCTGGGTGATGGCCGACATCACCATCGGCCCGCGCCAGATCATCGGGGTTTCCTCCTCGACCAGAAAACCGATCGACATGATGGCAAGGCCGAAACGCCGGATCGGAATCATCTTCCGCTCGTCGTTCAATTGCGGCTTCTCGTGAATGCCGGTCAGCCGCGGCACTGACGGCCCATAGATGTCGGCGTCGAGCAGCCCGACCCGCAACCCGAGATCGCGCAGGCCCAATGCCAGGTTGAGCGCGGTGGTCGATTTGCCGACGCCGCCCTTGCCGGAGGCGACCGCGATGACCGCGGCAATGCCGGGAATTTCCGACTGCTTCGACATCGGCGACGCCGGGCTCTGCGGCGGGCGATGCGCCGAGATCGGTTGGACGCCCGGCCCGTGCCGATGCGGCGCTGGCGGCGGCGCGGAACCGGGTTTACGCTCGGCCGTCAGCGCGACCATGGCGACGGTGACGCCGGGTATCGCGCGTACCGCGGCCTCGGCCTCGGCGCGAATACTTTCCCAGGCACGGGCCTCGGCGGCGTCGACATTGATGGAGAAGAAAACCTTGCCGTCGTTAGCTGCGATCGGCGACAACACATTGGCGTCGGTCAAGGCGACGCCGCGAGGCGACCTCACCCTGGCCAGCGCATCCAGAACCTGTTGCTGCGTTACGCTCACGGCGCATCTCCTTGAGCCTCGTCGCTTCTGATTGCATCAGAACCGGGCTCTATTCTTTGCTTTGGCGCAACTTCATTTCGCGAACCAAAGTCCACCCCCCGCATCAAGTTCGGGGCAGATCTCGCTCAAAAATGCGATGCGATATTTCGGATGCGACCCATAAAGCGTTGCAGCGCAAAAGGCTACCTCGCTCCCATGTCCTCCCGGCGCTCGACGGGGGCCGCTACGCCCTGCTCCTTGGCGGCCTCGTAGTTCAGTTCGATCATGACGCCATTGGGGTCATCGACGAAGATCTGCCAAAGCTCGCCGCCCGGAACCTGCCGGGCGTCGTATTTGAACCCTTTGGATTCCAGCCGCTGCTTCATGCCGGCAAACCCCTGGCTGACGAAGGCGACGTGATGGACCACCCCGGAATCCGGCTTTTGCGGCTCGTCGGTCCTGGAAATATCGACCAGATGCACGACCGCCTTGCCCTCGCTGTACATCCAGGCCCCCGGAAAGGCGAAATTCGGCCGGGCGCCCTTCTCCATCCCCAGGACATCCTCGTAGAACCGGACCGTGTCGTCGAGTTTCCGGGTCCGGATATTGAAATGATCGAGCACACCCACGCTCACGCCCATGACGATACACTCCCCTTTTTTTGAAGTTGTTTTGACGGCCCAATCCTAGCACAAAACCCTGCGCACGCGCCAAACGGAGGCGTTGCCCTCCATGCTGCAGGGTTTATGGTGCGGTTCCCGCCTCCAAAGCCTCCTCGCTTCTGATGGGACCCAGTGCCCGCTTCGCTCGAAAACGCTGTAGAAAATAGCCCGGCCGGCTCAACGTACCGGCGAAACCCCAAGGTAAAAAGACAAGGTAATACACATGGCTAAAGTCGCTTTCCTCGGTCTCGGCGTCATGGGCTTCCCCATGGCAGGACATCTGGTCAAAAAAGGCGGCCACGAGGTGACGGTGTACAACCGCACCGCGGCGAAGGCGAAGCAATGGGCGGACAAGTTCGGCGGGCGCACGGCGGCGACCCCGAAAGCCGCGGCCGAAGGTCAGGATTTCGTGATGTGCTGCGTCGGCAACGACAATGATCTGCGCGCGGTCGCGATCGGCGCCGACGGCGCCTTTGCCGGCATGAAGAAGGGCGCGACCTTCGTCGACCACACCACGGCCTCGGCGGAAGTCGCGCGCGAACTCGACGCCGCCGCCACCAAGGCAGGCTTCAAGTTCCTCGACGGTCCGGTGTCCGGCGGCCAGGCCGGCGCGGAAAACGGCGTATTGACCGTGATGTGCGGCGGCACTGCGGATGCCTATGCCGGCGCCGAGCCCGTCATCGCGGCCTATGCCAGGATGTGCAAGCTGCTCGGGCCCGCCGGCTCCGGGCAACTGACAAAAATGGTCAACCAGATCTGCATCGCCGGACTGGTGGAGGGCCTGTCGGAGGGTATTCATTTCGCCAAGAAGGCCGGGCTCGACGTCCAGGCGGTCATCGACACCATCTCGAAGGGCGCCGCCCAGTCCTGGCAGATGGAAAACCGCTACAAGACCATGAACGAAGGCAAGTTCGATTTCGGCTTCGCGGTGGAGTGGATGCGCAAGGACCTCTCGATCTGCCTCGCGGAATCGCGCCGTAACGGCGCCAACCTTCCGGTGACCGCGCTGGTCGATCAGTTCTATTCGGAAGTCGAGAAGATGGGCGGCAAACGCTGGGACACGTCGAGCCTGCTCGCCCGGCTGGAGCGCTGAGGGAGCGCCCCGCAAAGGTTAATTTAACCTCCCGTTAACGTGATTCTTTAGCGCTTTAAGGTCGCTCTTAATAATTTAGCGCCAGAGATAGACAATGCAAAAAGCCCGCGCGGTCCGCGGGCAGGATTTGTGTTGTTTGATGAGTAAACCCGCAGAAAAGCCCGAAGTCGTCCAGCTTCCGGCTGAAGCGCCCGTCATCGTGCCGGTGAGCAACCGCCGTGCGGCCGCGCAGCGGGTGCGTGAGGCCCGCGACAGGTTAACGTCGACCAGCGGAACCCGTCCCGCTTTCGATCGCGAGCTGCTCCGCCAATATGCGCAGACGCGGGTGTCGGCGTCCTACGTCGTCATGCTGCTGGTGGTGGCAACCGGCCTCTTGTTCGGCTTCTGGATGGAGCCGATTTCGGCGGCGGCGTGGACCTGCGGCATGTTCTGCATTCATGCCGTCATCATCCGCCACTGCCACAGGTTCCTCGGCGAATCTGCCTCGCTCACCGCCACCCGCAAGTGGCGCACCCGGTTCGTGCTGCTCGATCTGCTTTACGGCCTGTGCTGGACGGCGATCCTGATCCACCCGGCCGGCCTCGACGTGGTCTCCAACACGCTGATGATGTTCCTGATGCTGCTGGTGATCGCGGTATCGAGCATGCTGGCGGCCAGCCTGCCGATCGCCGCCCTGGTGGCGACTGCGCCGGTGACGGCGGCGATCGCGGCGAATTTCGTGCTGAGCGGAACCTTCGACAATTACGTGCTCGCCTTGCTCGCGATCGCCGCCGAAGGATATTTCGCACTGCTCGCGCATCGCCTGCATTCGACGACATTGGCGACGCTGGAGGCGCGTGCCGAAAAGGACGCGCTGATCGGCGAACTCGAGCAGGCCAAAGCAATATCCGACGAGGCGCGGCATCGCGCCGAATCCGCCAACGTCGCGAAGTCGCGATTTCTGGCGCAGATGAGCCACGAGTTGCGCACGCCGCTGAACGCGATCCTCGGATTTTCCGAGGTGATGAAGAGCGAGATCTTCGGCGCGCACGCGGTGCCGGTCTACAAGGAATATTCCGCCGACATCCACAATTCCGGCGTGCACCTGCTCAACCTGATCAACGAGATTCTCGACCTGTCGCGGATCGAGGCCGGACGGTACGAACTCAACGAGGAAGCGGTGTCGCTGGTGCATGTCGTCGCCGACTGCCATCACCTTTTGAAACTGCGCGCCTCCAGCCGCGGCATCACCATTCACGAGGTGTTCGAGCAGGGCATGCCGCGGATCTGGGGCGACGAGCGCGCCACCCGTCAGATCGTGCTCAACCTGCTGTCGAACTCGATCAAGTTCACCCCGCAGGGCGGCGAGATCTGGCTGAAGGTCGGCTGGACCGCGTCCGGCGGGCAATATCTGAGCGTCAAGGATACCGGCTCGGGCATTGCCGAAGACGAAATCCCGATCGTGCTGGCGTCGTTCGGCCAGGGTTCCAATTCGATCAAGTCAGCCGAACAGGGCGCGGGCCTCGGCCTGCCGATCGCGAAAAGCCTGATCGACATGCATGGCGGCACGTTCACGCTGAAATCGAAGCTTCGCATCGGTACCGAAGTCATCGTCACCTTCCCGCCGGAGCGCGTGATGTCCGCGCTGGCGCCGATGGCCGAGGAGGCTCCGCCGCTGCAGCCGCAAACCGCCGGCACCGTGACCGCCGAAGACAAACGCCGGATCCGCAAACAGCCGATCATGAGCGCCGGCACCGGCCTGTAACTGGAGCGCTTGCGCAACCGACGGAATCCGATTCACTATCTTCTGATGAGCAAAGAAACGCCGTGCACCGCAGTTTGTATGATCGATCCCAGATCCAGCCTTTGCCTCGGCTGCGGCCGTACCCTGCCGGAGATCGCGCGCTGGCAGGAGATGGACAGCGCGGAGCGGCATGCCGTCATGGCGCAGCTTCCGGCGCGCATGGCCGAGGCCGGGCTTGCTCCGCCCGCGACGGCGGCGGCCGCGAAGCCGAGTTGACAGGCGACGACACCTGCATGGGAGGCGCGTCATGAGCCGCTTTGTGCTCGTGCTCCTGATGCTGGCGGCGACGGCCGGCGCCGTGGTCGCCTACAAGGATCCGGAACAGCTCGCGCGCGCCAGCGACAGCGTGTCCGACATGCTGCGCAAACGAACCTTATCGGCGGGGCGCGCGGTGCAGATCGCGCGCGGCCAGGGCGGTGAGTTCGCGCTGCGCGCCAAGATCAACGGCGTCAGCGCCCCGATGGTGATCGATACCGGCGCGACCTCTGTCGTGCTGACCTGGGAAACGGCGAAGGCCGCCGGGCTGCCGCTCGAGCTGCTCGTATATGATGTCGACGTCGAGACCGCCGGCGGACACACCAAGGCCGCGCGGCTGACGCTCGATCGCCTGGCGATCGGCAAGCTGATCGAACGTTCGGTGCCGGCCCTCGTGGTGCCGCGCGGACAGATGAAAACCAACCTGCTCGGGATGAGTTTTCTGGACCGGCTGGAAAGCTGGGAAGTGCGCGCCGACCGGCTGATGCTGCACGGCTATCCGTAGCGCCGTCGAGCGGATCACGCCGCGATCGGAGCCACCGCGCGGTCCTGCACAAGCGCAATCGCATCGCGCAGCACGCTGACACCCGCTTCCTGCCTGACGCCGTTCTCGGCGAGGTGACGGCGGAAGGCGCGTGCGCCGGGCACGCCGTGGAAGGCGCCGACGAAATGCCGCGTCATCGAATGCAGCCGCGTGCCCTGCGCCAGCTGATCCTCGATATAGGGAATCATCGCCTCGAACACGTCCTTCATCGTAGCGTAAGGGGCAGCCTCGCCGAACAATTCGGGATCGGCCGCCAGCAAACGCCACGGCTCATGGTAGGCCGCCCGCCCGAGCATCACGCCGTCGACATGATCGAGGTGCTGCTTCGCCGCGGCGAGATCGGGGATTCCGCCGTTGATGATGACGGGCACCTCCGGCATCGATGCCTTCAGCCGGTACACCCTGTCGTAGTCGAGCGGCGGGACGTCGCGGTTTTCCTTCGGCGACAATCCGTTGAGCCAGGCCTTGCGGGCGTGCACGATCAGCGCATCCGCGCCGGCGGCGACGACGCTGCGCGCCAGCGTATCCAGCGCGATTTCCGAATCCTGGTCGTCGATGCCGATCCGGCATTTGACCGTGACGGGAACGCCGACCGCGCGCTTCATGGCGTGGACGCCCTCGGCAACCAGCGCCGGCTCCGCCATCAGGCAGGCGCCGAAGCGGCCGTCTTTCACCCGGTCCGACGGGCAGCCGACATTGAGATTGATCTCGTCGTAGCCGAAATCCTCGCCGATCTTCGCGGCGGTCGCCAGATCGCGGGGATCGGAGCCGCCAAGCTGCAGCGCCACCGGATGTTCGCTTTGATCGAAGCCGAGCAGCCGGGCGCGATCGCCGTGGATAATGGCGCCGGTCGTCAGCATCTCCGTATAGAGCCGGGCGCGCCGCGTCATCAGGCGGTGGAAGAAGCGGCAATGCCGGTCGGTCCAGTCCATCATGGGGGCGACGGAGAATTTCCAGCGTAAGTCATTCATTTCGATAATCTATTACGTCTCCACCCAATCCTATAACGGATTGGACGGGTTTGGGAAATCTAGCGCGAACGAGCTTTGATATATTTTGCTTTTTTGCAGAATCATATCCCCCGGTTAGAAGCCCAAACGCCAAATCTGCATTCTCGGTGCACACATGGTGCACACGAAAGCCCCCGAATGCACACGTGCGGCGGCGTTTACTCAATTGCCTCTGAAAATTGGAGCTTTGCCGCTGAAGCCATCCTTTCTCCATTCACATTGCAGCGCGAGTGACACAAAGAAAATGCCAGAGCGCACCATCCTCTTCGCATGATCTTACGACCGCTTTGCGCCGCCAATAGCCGACGTTGCCCGCCTGGTTTGGAATGAAAGAGGTCGCCAACTGAGACTGTCTTATTGTCGATTACCAAGTTCCGGGTACTCCGGGAATTTGCGCTCGTGGACGACCTGCGGGATCGTGTAGATCCACTTCGGAAGCGAGTAGAAATTCCACCACTCCAAAGAATCGCGCTGTAGCGAAAAGGCGAGAGAGTTTTTCAGCAGCCTGCTAGATCACGAGACCGAAGCAACAACTGTTCAAGTGTTTCAACGATTGGCAGAATGGGGGCCATGGCTATACGGGCGGACGAGGCAGGCGGTTTGCCCGCGTCAGGGTCAATTTTCTCTTTTACCTCAGGAACCGGAGCCGACGGAGAACGTTTGATATAGATCAACGCCGCCGATCCTCCGTGCTATTGAATCCTGCAGTTTCAATCGTCCGGCGCGTAGTGAGGTAGCGAAATACGAAATTTCCTGCAGCCCATTCGCGGTGATATGCGATGATCACATTCAACGTTGTCAAAGAGCAGTACGGCTGGGCCATCCGGATGGATGAGCGCATGATTACGCCTTTCTGGTCGAGAGATTTGGCGATCCGTGAGGCGAACTGTTTGGCCCGCGCCATCCGCTGCCATGGCGAGTGCGCGGAAGTAATTGTCGAGGATGCCGTTCCGAGCGAGCCGCTTACGAAGACCACGGATACAAGATCCGCCGCGGCTTGAGGCGCTTCCGAAGGATGGCGGGAGTGTGTGGAGTGCTGGCGGGGCCAGCGGCCAGGCCCCCGTTGAAGGGGCCTCAAGACCATGCTTGTCGACATCGACGACTTCGCGAGCCGACGCAGACCGCGCCTCAAGAGTGCGCTGAGCTTGCGGTTTCGGCCATGGCTGGGGCCACGTGGACCATCTCCGCCGTGGGACGACGAAGCTCCGATCCGGGCCGAGCTGTTTAGTGTCGCGCGGCTTGAAGAACACGCACGCAGCCTTGCCACCGCGCAAGCCGTGATGCCCGACCACGCGAAGGGCCCCTCATTGACGGCAAGGCTTGCCGATAATGAGGCTGTGCTTCTGGCCGCCTACCGCGACATCGCCAAGGCTGTCGATTCGGGGGCGGCCATCACTCCCACGGCCGAGTGGCTGATCGACAATTTTCATGTGGTGGAGAAGCAGATCCGGTCCGGGTCGATCTACCGCCCGGCTACTTTCGGCAGCTGCCAAAGCTCGCCAGCGGACCCTTCATGGGGTATCCGCGCGTGCTCGGCGTGGCATGGGCG
>JBAQER010000256.1:0-11655 GCA_049286845.1 Bradyrhizobium sp. | reverse complement strand
GCGAGGTATAGTTGCTCAGCGCCGCATAGCCGCCCACTGCGCCGAGACCCGCAGTCGGATCGGTCAAGCCAGCCGCAAGACCAATGCCAGCCCAGCCGCCGACGCCGGACAGTACGGCCACGTATTGCTTGCCGCCCTGCTCATAGGTCGTGACGTTGCCGATGATGCCGGAGGGGGTTTTGAACTTGTAGAGTTCCTTGCCCGTCTTGGCGTCGACTGCTTTCAGGTAGCCCTCGAGCGTTCCGTAGAACACCACGCCGCCGGCGGTGGCGAGCGCACCCGACCAGACCGAGAACTGCTCCTTGTTCGACCAGACGATCTTGCCGGTCTTGCCGTCCCAGGCGATGAAGTTGCCCATGTGGGTTTCGCCGGGGGGCGGATACATCGAGAGCGTCGCCCCGACATAGGGCTGGCCCGCGGTGTAGCTCACCTTGAACGGCTCGTAGTCCATGCAGACGTGGTTGGTCGGAACGTAGAACAGCTGCGTATCCGGCGAATAGGCCGCTGGCTGCTCGTCCTTGGTGCCGAGCGCGGCCGGGCAGATGCCCTTGCTGTTGTGGTCCTCACCACCCTTTTCGGTCGAATATTGATCGACCACCTTGGGACGGCCATAGGTCGGCGAGCTCTTGTTCATGTCGACGCCGGTGGTCCAGTTGACCTTTGGATCGAACTTCTCAGCCACCAGCAATTCGCCGGTGTCGCGGTCGAGCGTGTAGCCGAGCCCGTTGCGGTCGAAATGGGTCAGCAGCTTGCGCGGCGCGCCGCCAATCTGCTGGTCACTCAGGATCATTTCGTTGACGCCGTCGTAGTCCCATTCGTCATGGGGCGTCATCTGGTAGACCCATTTGGCCATGCCGGTATCCGGATTGCGCGCGAAGATGGTCATCGACCACTTGTTGTCGCCCGGACGCTGCTTCGGATTCCACGTCGAGGGATTGCCGGAGCCGTAGTAGACGAGATTCAGCGCCGGATCGTAGGACATCCAGCCCCATGTGCAGCCGCCGCCGATCTTCCATTGATCGCCCTGCCAGGTCTTGAGGCTCGAATCCTTGCCGACCGGCTTGCCGAGCTCGGTGGTCTTTACCGGATCGAGCATGATCTGGTCGTCCGGCCCTTCGGAAAACGCCCGCCACGCCTGCTTGCCGGTCTTCATATCGTAGGCGGTGACGTGGCATTGCACACCGAATTCGCCGCCGGAAATGCCGATCAGGACCTTGTCCTTGACCACAAGCGGCGCCGAAGTGCCGGTTGCGCCCTTGCCGGGATCGCCGTTCTTGACGGTCCACTCGACCTTGCCGGTTTTGGCATCGAGGGCCACCAGCGTCGTGTCGGCCTGATGCAGGAAGATCTTGCCGTCCCCATAGGCCACGCCACGGTTCACCGTATCGCAGCACATCACCGGAATGACGTTCGGATCCTGCTTGGGCTCATATTTCCAGACGATCTTGTTCTCGTCGGCCAAATCGAGAGCATAGACCTTGTTGGGAAATGGCGTGTGGACGTACATCATGTTGCCGACGATGAGCGGCCCGCCTTCGTGGCCGCGCAGCACGCCGGTCGAAAACGTCCAGGCCACCTGCAGCTTGCCTACATTGGCCGCGGTGATCTGATTGAGTTTCGAGTAGCGGGTGTTGGCATAGTCGCCTGCCGGCATCACCCAGTCCTTTGGGTTCTGCGACATCTTGATCAGTTCTTCGTTGGCAGTGGCAGCACCTGCGGCTAATGCCGCTATGGAGCCGAGACAGGTTGCGAATAGCACCTTGCGCATCGTGGATTCCTCCCAGTTACCAGCCTTGGGTTTCCGTCAGTGCGGCCCAATTCTTCCATTTTCTTGGTTGATATCCCTATCCGGTTCGGGAAAGGGAAACTTGCCCAAGAGGGAAGCGCGCTTGCTCGACAGCGAAAACCGGCGAATTTTTTAGCTTTCAGCCCATGGTTCTTGCTCGCGCCTTCATCGTGCAGTGCGGTAGCGCTATGGACCGCAATTCAAACGGAACGCGCGACCCGAGGTTGAGGTTCCCCTTGACGGCGCTGAAACTAAGTCGGAGGATTATCAAACGGATACCGGGACGTGCGCTGCTTAAGCCCTAACGATCGCCATAAATTGAGATAAATGTCGCTTCGCCGTGACCGGAGCTACTTGTGGCGAGCTGTCACGTTTTGATCTCGAATCGGTGGCTGGATATGTCCGATATAGTCCGCTCACTCAGCACTTCCGGATTGGCGCCGAAGAAGCAGATTCAGTGTTGGTCAGATGCACTGACCGATCTTTGCGGTCACTTTGACGTCGATCCGCTGGAGGCTTCATCGTTCGAAGGACGCGTCAACTACACTACCGTTTCGCGGTTGAAGCTCTGTCAGATCGAGGCGAGCCAGCATCGAATTGCGCATACCATTTCGCGGGCAAGGCTAAGCGAGCATCCCTTCGTCAAAATACTGTTCCAGACCCACGGGATTTCCTATTTTGAACAGAACGGACGCCACATCCAGGTGATCCCCGGCGATTGTCTCGCCTACGATGTATCCTCTCCGCATACGATCGTCAGTCCATCGCTGACCCGGCACGAGGTTGTCATCGTGCCGAAGGAACTTCTGCAGGAGCGCGGGTTCCGTTTGACGAAGATGTCGGCGTGCAAGCTTTCGGCGCGCACCGGCACCGGCCGTATCGCCTATGACTTCGTGCATGCCGCGTTTGACGAGGCTGCCAAACTGTCGCCGTACAACGCCCTCGGCGTCGCCGACTCGCTGATCGATCTCCTGCTGTTGCCGCTTCGCGAGGCCGACACGATGTTCGACCGTGTCGGTCCCGAGGCGACGTACATACGGGCGCAGGCCTTCATCCGCGAGCATTTGCGCGACCCGGATCTCTGCATCGACCAGATTTCCGCGGCATTGGGCTGCACCAAGCGTTACCTGCACATGCTGTTCAGTGAACGGGGCCTGACGGTCAGCGACTATATCTGGCAGGCAAGGTTACAGAACTGCCGCCAGGAGCTGGAGACCCAGCCCGGAAAGACAATCACGGACGTTGCGTTTTCGTGGGGTTTTTCGAGCTCGTCGCACTTCAGCCGTGTGTTCAGGAAGTACTTCGGGGTTGTTCCGTCGTCCATCCACAAAGCGCGGCCCGGCAGCCTGTCCCCGGATGTCCTGGCCTAGCGGCCAGCACGCGCTTTCCGATCTTCAAGCACAAAGAGAACACGCCCATGAAATGCCCGGCACGTTCGGTGCGACAACCGCGGAAGACCGGACTCCGTTCCGGTTGGCCAACGGCCCGGAAATGACGGCGAGGATCATAGCGCCGCCCAGAACTCCGCCACAGTCTGCACGATACGTTCTACGATGGCGTCGGTGCAAGAAGGGCAATTTTTGTCACCTATGGGGGCGGCGCATCCGACATCAAGTCTCGGATAATGAAGCGTTCTGCGCGTTGCCACGATTCATCCGTATCACCGCGAAAAGTTATGAGCCGATCAAACGTCAGTTTGTTTTCCTCGATGTCAACGACTTGAATCTTCGCGTTTTGAACAAGGGTGCTCATCTTTTGAATGCCGCCATAGAGCAGACGCCTTGCCCCGGCGGCGCGCGCGCTTTCGAGCAGATCTGACGGTGGCATCTCGCCAGCCGCGCAACGAGACTGCGGACAAACGAGGGTGACAACCTGATAACGCCCGTCATGCTCGAGATCGGCTCGAACCGCGCTGACAAAGGCCTGCAATCTGGCTAGATGCTTTGCTCGCTGGTCGGTCGGCTCGCCGGATGTGTCGATATAATCAAAATCAGCCACAGCTATCGGTATTGGCCGCGCGCGCAATTCTTCGCTTCGTGCGGGCGGCGATACGATGAAGATGACCCATGCCAGACCGAGCGCGCAATTTGCTAATCTGCCCACCAAGGCGGTTCGGCAGACAGCCGGCTCCGGTCGCCGCGCGTTGCGACCGGGATCTCGATTTGGATTCATCGAAATGCCTGTCTGGTCGTACAACGCACCTCTACTCCTGGCTTGCATGGCGACTCCCTCCCGTTGTTGCCACTTCTCGAAACTGCCCGCCTTACCAAAAGGACATCGGATATCGATGTACCGCATATCGAGACATTACCACCGGCCTCGCCTTTTGGAATATGGTCCGGGCGAACCGGAACATTTGCCACCGTGCATCCTGGCTTTAAGAAGGCCCTATGCTCTCTCGCATGAAAATTTGGGCGCGCAGGCTCACCCGCGACGGTCACGCAATTTATCTCGCATCCCGCGATCCGCGGGTGCCATGGTACGTCAAGGTTCTCGCTGTTGCCGTTGCCGTGTACGCGCTTTCACCGATCGACCTCATTCCCGACTTCATCCCGATCCTCGGCTATCTCGATGATTTGATCATCCTGCCTTTCGGCATCTGGCTGGTGGTGTCGCTAATCCCCGACGAGATCATGGCTGAGTGTCGTGTCAGGGCCAGCGATGCCGCGCAACGTCCGACCAGCAGAGCCGGAATGGTCGCAATCGTCCTGCTGTGGGTCGTTGGCGCGTGTATGCTGGGATGGCTCGGTTATGCACATTGGAACCGATCGTGACAGGGTCGCTTTCGACCGGCGGCTTGCCACGCCGCTGGCTTCAGAATGTCGCCTTCAGGCCCGCGTAGAAGGCGCGCGGCCGCGCCGGACTCACCGAACGCGGGTCCGTGAATGGCGCGCCGCCGTTGGCGAAATTGGGCACATCGCTGGTGTCGAAGAACGTTCCAAAGGTCGAATAGCGGTTATCGAAGATATTGTCCGCACGCGCGTAAACCTGGAACGTTTTGTTGATCTGATAAGACGTATGCAGGTTGAAAACCGCATACGAAGGCAGCCTTTGCGCCTGATTGGATTCATCGCCAACGAAATACTGGCTGCCGACGAACAGCGCATCGCCTCCCACCTTGAACGCGTCGGTGACCGAATAATCGAAGCCGGCCTTGATGCGATTGCGCGGGATCGCCGGGATTCGATTGCCGGGCAAAATCCGGACGTTGCCGTCCGCGTCGGCAAACGGACTGTTGGAGCCGACCTGCAGCGCATCGAGGAAGCGCGCGTCCACGAGGGCATAGCTGGCGTATAATTGCAGCGTCTTCGACGTCAGATTGACCTGGGCTTCGATGCCCTGGCGGCGCGTCGAACCCACGTTCTGGAAATAGCCAAATCCCTGCAGCGCCGGACTGGGAATCGCGAGGATGTCATCCTTGTTCTCGGCACGGAACACGCCAAGCTTCCATCCAAGCGTGCCGATGTTCGTATCCTGGCTGCCGCGCAGACCGGCCTCCACGGCGCGGGACACTACCTGTTTCAGCGGCGGGTCGGAGACGAGAAACGCGGCGATGATGCAGGGACGGACGGGATCGGCGCAGCCCAGCTCCAGCGGCGTCGGCGCGCGGTTAGCCTCGGAATAGCCGGCATAGGCCGTCAAGCCGGTCATGATCTTGTAGGTGCCGCCGATGATCGGATTGAAACGGGTATACGTATCATTGCCGTTGAGGGCGGTCCCGATCTGATCCTCCAGCGCGATGCGGGCCGCATTGTACCGGCCGCCCGCGGTGATCGAGAACGCATTCGTCACATCGAAGGTGTCGAGTGCATAGAGCCCGGTGTACTGGTTGGTGGTGCGAAGCGAAACCGGGCCGATCGCGATGGGATCGCCGGATTGGCCGAGAAATATCCCGCTGCCGCTGACGACGTAGTTTGAGCCGATGGTTCCCAATTCCGCGCTGGCCCCGAACCGGGTCACGCTGGAGTCGAAACTGGCGCCAACGACAAAATGATTGTTGTGTCCGAACAACTGGTCCGTGTTGGTTGCCTGCAGCGACATACCCGTCGTCGTCGAACGGGTTGTGGTCCGGTCGATTTGCCCCAGCACGGCATTGGGATCGAACGGATTAGCGAGCTGGGCCCCATTGAGGCCATTGGCTGGCGAGCTGTCGTTGTTGAAGCAAAGCAGCGCCGGGTCGGCGCCACAGGGCTGGGTGGCGGTCGGATTGCCGTCCACCGCCTTGTGGTCGTAGACGCGCACATGCGCGGAACCCTCGATCGTCCAGGTCGGCGTCGCCTCGACCTTCCCTGTCAGATTGACATAACCGACGCGATTGCTCGAAATCTGCGGCGTGGTGTAGGTGGCGCCCCAATATTGCTGCAGCAGTTCGACCGGCACCGTCGCGGAGGCACCGAACTTGTTGTCGGCCACCCCCATGTTGACGTGGAATTCGTTGCCCTCGTGCCGGTAGCCGACATCGCCGTAGAAGCGGCGGACGTCCGACGCCGAAAAATTGCGGAATCCGCCGTCGTGCAATCCCTCGAGCGCGCCATAGACCGAAAACTTGTCGACCTGTTTGCCCCACTGCGCCGAGCTCTGGATGCGTCCGAACGAACCGGCCAACGTGTCTATCCCGGCACCCTGATAGCTGAAGCCATTCTTCATCTGCACGTTGACGGCTCCGCCCAGCGCGTTGAGGCCGAAAGCGGGATTGTTGGTCACCACGGTGACAGACTGTATCGCGGCGGTTGGGATCAGATCCCAGTTGACCATGTCGCCGAAGGCTTCGTTGACGCGGACGCCGTTCTGGTAAACCGCAAGTCCTTGCGGTGTGCCCGCCACCGGAGACGCGACGAAACCGCGAAATTGCACGTCGGGCTGAAATGGATTGCCGGCAACTTCGTTGACGACGACGCCCGGTATCTGTTGCTGCAAGGCATCCGCGATGTTCAGCGAGCCCGTGCGCTGGATTTGACTGGGGCCGACCGCGTTGATGCCTGCCGGCACCTTGTCTACGTCGATTCCCGATCCCGCCGTCGGCGTGGGCGCGGTCGGATAAACGAACACCCTCCGCAAGCTTTGAGCAGCCCGGCGCGCATTTCTGTTACGGCCGGGTTTAACTTCCGTCGCCGGGGAAGTTACCTCGATCGCTGGCAAGGTCTCGGAGGCTTCGGGCGCGGTTTGGGCCTGAGCTCCATCACGCCCGGGAATCAGGCATATCGACATTGCCGCGATCAACAGTAAACGAGTACGCATTTGCCTCATCCCGTTCACCTCCGGCCATCGGCGTGGGCCTGTCAGGTGCGGATGATCCTAGTGCGCCGGTAAAGCTGTGCATCATTCAAAACGTCCGGTTCCACGCGCGTATTCTTTCCCGGGCAAATCGGGAAAAATTCCCGGATCAACCGCGCATGTCCGTGGGAACCAGAGCTTCCACCGTTACCCCGCCATCGTCGGAGGCGACGGCGAGCGTGCCACCCAGCGCCAGGATGCGTTCTCGCATCCCTGTCAAACCGAGACCCAGTCGGTGATCCGGCCGCAACCCGCTGCCGTTGTCGCGCACCCGCACCAGAGCGGCGCCGCGGTTTCCACGCATGCCCGCTGGTTGTTCGGCAGGTTCAATCGTGACATTGACAGATGTCGCGCAGGCATGACGGAACACATTGGTCAGGGCCTCCTGCACGATCCGGTAGATCGTCAGATCGGCGGTTTCTCCGGTCTCACCAAGCGAGCGCGAAATGCTCGTTTCGATGGCCACATCGGGATGGGACTCGCCCCACAAGCGCAGCAGCGCTCCAAGCGCCTCGCGGAGTCCAAGCTCCGCCAGCCCGACAGGCCGCAGCCTTTCCAGAATCCTGCGGTTGAATTGCTGAAGAGCATTGACCTGCTCCAGGATGGCGCTGCCATGTCTTCGCAATGCATCCGCGTTTGGTCCGCGGGCGTCCGAAAGCCGCATCAGCGCGCTTGCATGGGCGCGTAGCGCGAAAAGACAGGGCCCGAACTCGTCATGCAGCTCGCGCCCGATCTCCTTTCGTTCCAGATCCTGCAGTGAGACCGCGCGTTCGGCAAGCCGCCTCTTGTCCTCAACCGCGTCTCCCAAGGCGGCCGCGAGGTGATTCAACTTGGTACAGATCGCAGCCAGTTCGGGCGCGCCTCCGGGCTCCACGCGCGCATCATATGACCCGCCTTCGATATTCGTCATCGCTTGCGAAAGCGCCTCCAGCGGCGCCAGCGCCCGGCTGAGGACCATCATTGTAATGAGAAAGAGAGCAACGGCGATCGCGGAGCCGACCTCGAGTTGGGTGACGATTCCATCCCAGATCTCGGCCATCTCGTCGTTCGGATGCGAGGTGATCACCAGCGATTCCGGCTTTCCGTGGATGGAGATCGGTACACTCACGGCCGTCTTTTCCGGGTGAACGAGCGTGACGAACCATGCCGGTGGCGAACGTGCATCGTCATTTTCGCTGGAGCGATCATCCCGCTGAGATCTCGCAGCTGCGTCATCCTGCCGCGTGATGCTCACGTGACGTAGCCGGTTGAGGTCGTGAACAATTTTATTCAACCGCGCATCCGCGTCCGGGGCCTCGCTAAATCCTGCAACGATCGTTTCAATAAACTCACGCGCCAATCGTATGACGCTTTGATCTTCGGCCTGAACGCGGGGCGCGGCCTCCAGGACAAGCCGCGCAATATTGACGGCCAAGCCGAGCGTGAGTACGAGCGCGAGAAGCAGGTTGATCCGGGCGCGCAAAGATAGTTTCTGCCACATAATGTTTATCCACGAGCGCGGCGTCTTCGGTTTCTCACCAAGAGGAACGTTGACAGATAAATAAGGCGGCTATCTAATTGGAGCCTACAGCAATATCGCCTGAGTTGCATGACCGGTCGAGGCAAGCATCGCTCCGGCATCTGCGCCTGCGGTTCAATCTGATGCAGTGCAGCAAGGGGCTGACGCGGGTATTCGGGACCAAGGCCAATGCGCGTTCTGATCGTTGATGATCATCCCATCGTCGCTTCGGGCTGCCGTGCCGTGCTCGCCGACGAGCCCGAGATCGTGCTGCTGGAAGCCTCCGACGCGGAGAGCGGCGAGCGCATTTTCATCGCCGAAGGTCCGGATATCTGCGTCATCGACATCAACCTACCGACGGTGTCGGGGTTTGAACTGGCGCGGCGCATCCTGGCTCGCAGCCCGTCGGCGCGTATCATCATGTTCAGCATGAACGATGATCCTATATTCGCCGCACGCGCCATCGAAGTCGGCGCCAAGGGCTATGTCTCGAAAACCGGCGATCCTCACGACCTCGTCGAAGCGATCCGCGACGTTGGAGCGGGCGGGGTTTATCTGCCGCTCGCGATGGCGCGCAGCATTGCATTCGCAGGCTCTGCGTTCACGCAAAGTCCGCTGTCCAAGCTGACCTCGCGCGAGATGGAAATCTTGCGCCTGCTCAGCGCCGGCAAGAGCCTTTCCGAGATCGCGTGGCTGGTCCATTCTTCCTACAAGACGGTTGCCAACACCTCATCGATCATGCGCCAGAAGCTCGGCGTACGTACCTCCGCCGAACTGGTGCGGCTGGCAATCGAGAGCGGCGTGGCTTGAGATGGCGTTGCGCGGCGCTGGAGTCGTAAAGGCATGACAATCCAAACCGTTTCTCTCAATCGATCGCATGGCGGCATGCAGGGTGTTTATAAGCACGGCAGTCGCGAGACCAAGACTGACATGACCTTTTCGGTCTATGTTCCTCATTACCAGGATGGCGCAAAGCTGCCGGTGGTCTGGTATCTGTCCGGACTGACCTGTACCCACGCCAACGTTACGGAAAAGGGCGAATTCCGCAGCGCATGCGCCGAACTCGGGTTGATCTTCGTCGCGCCGGACACCAGTCCGCGCGGCGAAAATGTACCCGGCGATCCTGCCGGCGCCTATGATTTCGGGCTCGGCGCCGGCTTTTATGTCGATGCAACGGAAGAGCCTTTTGCGCGAAACTACCGGATGTGGAGCTATGTAACGGAAGAACTGCCGGAATTGGTCGCCCGGCATTTTCCCGTCGATCCCCAGCGGCAATCGATCGTCGGTCACTCCATGGGCGGTCACGGCGCACTGACCGTTGCACTACGCAATCCCGATCGTTACCGCGCCGCCAGCGCTTTTTCGCCGATTGTTGCGCCCTCGCGCGTGCCGTGGGGCGTCAAAGCACTGGGAGGCTATCTCGGCGGCAATAAAGAACCATGGCGCAGGCATGATGCGGTTGCACTGATCGAGGACGGTGCCGGATTTTCCGATCTTCTGGTGGATTATGGCGATGCCGACCCGTTTCTGATCGAGCAGCTCCGCCCGGAATTGCTGCAAAGCGCCTGCGAGAAAGCGAACATCCCCCTCACCCTGCGCCGCCAACCCGGTTACGACCACAGCTATTACTTCATCTCCACCTTCATGGCCGATCACCTGCGTTGGCACGCCGCGCGCCTGAAAGCTTGAACTGGCCCGCGCCTATCGTGGCTGGGGCGCTCCGTAATTGGGCGCGAGCAGCCGATTGCGCAAGAGATACATCGCACGCGACCAGGATTCGTCGGCATTGCCGCGAAGGTCGGCGCTCATCGACGTGATGGCGCCGAGGTCAGCAGCGTCAACGCGATCAGGACCAAGAGCGTTTTCATGATCGTGGCCCCATGAAACCCACAACGGTGCGGCGACAAAAATGCAGGTTGCAACGTAAGGCAATTAGGTCATCTTTCAAGCTGGAAGTCCCTCTATCGTTGATCCAGGCGAGGAGGACAGATCAGGGAGGAGCTATGATCCGATTGTTCGCGAGTGCGATCGGCTTGACTGTGCTGACGACCACCAGCACGCTCGCGGCCGGTCCTGTTGAGATCGGAATCGGCTATCTTGGTCGCGCCGGCGTCAGGTCGACGTTATCTCTTGTCGAGCAGCCCGCCGAGAATAATGGCGTAGCCGGCGCCCGCCTCGCGATCGAGGACAACAACACCACCGGCAAGTTCCTGAATCAGCAATTCACCTTGGAGGAGTTTCGGCTCAAGGACGGCGACGACGCAGCCAAGGCGGCGGTTGAGCTCGCAGACCGCAACATCGGCTTCATTATTGCCGATCTCCCGGCCGACGCGCTGCTGAAGGCCGCCGACGCAATCCTGGATCGCGGCACCGTATTGTTCAACGCCGGATCGATCGACGATCGATTACGCGAACAGGATTGCCGCGTCAACGTGATCCATTCCGCCCCGACACGTTCGATGCTTGCGGACGGTCTCGCCCAATATCTTGTCTGGAAGCAATGGAAGCGTTGGATGCTGGTGGTCGGATCACATGAAGACGACAAGCTTTATGCCGACGCGCTGCGACGCGCCGCCACGCGCTTTGGCGCGAAGATTGTCCAGGAGCGAGTATTCGAGGATACCGGCGGCGCACGCCGCACCGATAGCGGTGTGACGCTGATCCAGCGACAGATGCCCGTGTTCACCCAGCAGGCGCCTGCCTATGATGTCCTTGTTGCTGCGGACGAGAGCGAGGTGTTCGCATCGTACTTGCCTTACCGAACCTGGGACCCGCGACCGGTAGCCGGATCCGCCGGCCTTATTCCAATGAGCTGGGACGCCGCTCACGACCAGTGGGGCGCCGTACAGATGCAAAACCGCTTTCTGAAACTTAATTCCCGGCGCATGACCGCGCTGGACATGCAGGCATGGACCGCCGCACGAATGATCGGCGAAGCGGCGTCCCGCACCAAGTCGGTTGACCCGAAAGCCCTGTTCAAGTTCCTCAAGGGCCCGGATTTTTCCATCGCCGCCTTCAAGGGCCAGCGGCTTACGCTCCGCGATTGGAACCTGCAATTGCGCCAGCCGATCCTGCTGGGGGACGGGCGTATCGTCGT
>JBAQER010000255.1:0-3985 GCA_049286845.1 Bradyrhizobium sp. | reverse complement strand
GGCGGCGAGAAGCAGACCATAGAGCCAGGTTCTGATTGAATCAGACCCGGGTCTCTTGTCTTGACGCGTTTCCTTTCCGCATGGCTGGTGTCCCGGCCGGCGCTAGGCGGACTTTGCCGAAGCTGATAGCGATTCCGGTCTCGCATTGGATCAAGGATAATCGGACGATGGACAACCGCAGTGACATCTGGCGTGGCGTCGACGCCATCAAGGCGCGTTTCATCGCCCTGAGCGACAACGTCTGGGCGATGCCCGAAGTGTGCTACACTGAGGCGCGCTCCGCCGCAGAACATTTGGCCGAGCTGCGCCATCAGGGCTTCCGCATCGCAGAGAATGTCGCAGGCATTCCCACGGCCCTGATGGGCGAATGGGGCGAGGGGGGCCCTGTCATCGCCTTCCTCGGTGAATACGACGCGCTGCCCGGTCTCAGTCAGGAGGCGGGCGTGGCGGAGGCCCGCCCGGTGGAGGCGGGAGGGCATGGCCATGGCTGCGGCCACAATTTGCTCGGCTCGGCCGCCTTGCTCGCCGCCACGGCGGTGAAGGATTGGCTTGCCGCCCACAAGGTGCCCGGACGTGTGCGCTATTACGGCTGCCCCGCGGAGGAGGGCGGCGCAGCGAAGGCCTTCATGGTGCGCTGCGGGGCCTTCGATGAAGCCGACGTCGCCATCACCTGGCACCCCAACAGCTTCTGGGAGGTGGCGGTAACTCCTTCGCTGGCAAACACGCGGGCCGATTTCATCTTCACCGGGCGCACCTCGCATGCCGCGGCCACGCCCCATCTGGGCCGTAGCGCGCTCGACGCGGTGGAACTGATGAATGTTGGCGTGAACTACATGCGCGAGCATATGCCCAGCGACGCCCGCGTACACTATGCCTTGCTCGATACCGGCGGCATTGCGCCCAATGTGGTGCAGGCCCATGCCCGCGTACGCTATTCCATCCGCGCCCGCGACTTGCCCGGCATGAATGAATTGGTGGAGCGTGTTCACAAGATCGCGCAGGGGGCGGCGCTGATGACCGAAACCAGTGTCGAGATGCGGATCATTTCCGCCGTCTCCAATCTCTTGCCCAACACCCCTCTCGAGGAAACGCTCCACCGGGTCATGGAGGAGCTGGGTCCCCCGCATTTCGACGCGGCGGACGAGGATTTCGCCACGAAAATCCGCTCGACGCTGACCGAGAAGGACATCGCCACCGTCTATTACGCCATCGGCATGGATCCCACCGACCGCCCGCTGGCCGATTTCCTCGTGCCGCTCGACTCCAAGCGCAACCCTCTCATTGGTTCGACCGATGTGGGCGACGTGAGCTGGGTCGTCCCGACCGTTCAGGTCCATGCCCCGACGATCGCCATCGGCACCCCGCTCCACACCTGGCAGGTGGTCGCGCAGGGCAAGAGCCCGGCCGCCCACAAGGCCATGGTGCAGGCCGCCAAGGCCATGGCGGGACTCGGCGTCAAGGCACTGACGGAACCGGATCTGATCGCCGCCGCCAAGGCCGACCTCAAAAAGCGCACGGCCCGCACGCCCTATGTCAGCCCGCTGCCGGACGATGTTGCACCGCCGCTGGAGATGTCCCTGACCTGATCCTCGACCGGACTGGGTGAACAAATTTTTCGCAACCCGGATACGTTGGAAACGCGCCTTGGCGCACGGATACGGCCGGATTGCCGAAGCGGTGTGCGCCGTAGAGGGCCTTTTGCCTAGGTAACAACCAGAAAATCCCCAACTCCATGCCGCAAGAAGTTGACCTGCGGGGCATTCGGTGCGCCATCTTCTTCCCCGGGACAATTGGCGCGACCGGCATGCGGCCGCCTGCAACCGACGAGAACCAGACGAGGCGACGATGTTGGACACTGATCTGCGAACCATGATCGACGGGGTGAAGGATGGCCGCATGGATCGCCGCGCCTTCATTCAGCGTATGATTGGACTTGGTCTCACCGCGCCCATGGCGACGCAGCTGCTCGCCATCGGCGGCGTGGCGATGGCCCAGAGCCCGGCCCCTTACAAGCCGACCAAGCGTGGCGGAGGCGGTCCCCTGAAGCTGCTCTGGTGGCAGGCGCCGACCCTGCTCAATCCGCATTTCGCCACCGGCACCAAGGACCAGGACGGCTCGCGTATTTTCTACGAGCCGCTCGCCAGTTGGGATGGCGACGGCAACCTCAACCCCATTCTCGCGGCGGAAATTCCGTCGATTCAGAACGGCGGTCTCGCTGCCGACGGCAAGTCGGTGACCTGGAAGCTCAAGCCCGGCGTCAAATGGCATGACGGCAAGCCGTTCACCGCCGACGACGTCGTGTTCAACTGGGAATACGCCCGCGATCCTGCTACCGCGGCGCTGACCATCGGCGTTTACCGGGACATCACCGTCGAAAAGGTTGATGATCTCACCGTCCGCGTCGTGTTCAAGAATCCCACCCCGTTCTGGGCCGATGCGTTTGTCGCGGTGGTCGGCTGCATCCTGCCCAAGCATCTGTTCGCGGACTACAAGGGCGCCAAGTCCCGCGAGGCTCCGAACAATCTCAAACCGGTCGGCACCGGTCCCTACAAGTTCGCCGAGTTCAAGCCGGGGGACCTTGTGCGCGGGGAAATCAACCCTGACTACCACATGCCGAACCGCCCCTACTTCGACACGATCGAGATCAAGGGCGGCGGCGATGCCGTCTCGGCGGCGCGCGCGGTGATTCAGACCGGCGAATATGACTATGCCTGGAACATGCAGGTGGAAGACGAGGTCCTGCTGCGCCTGGAGAAGGGCGGCAAGGGCAGGACCGTCTATTCGACCGGCGGCGATATCGAATTCATTGCGCTGAACTTCACCGATCCCAACACCGAGATCGATGGCGAACGTTCCTCGATCAAGACCAAGCATCCGCTGCTTTCCGATCCGGCCGTGAGGAAGGCGCTGGCGCTGCTGGTCGACCGCGAAGCCATTCGAAAACACATCTACGGTCGCGCCGGACGTACCACCGCCAACTTCCTCAACGGTCCGGAAAAATTCGTCTCCAAGAACACGAAATGGGAGTTCTCAATCGAGAAGGCGACCCAGCTGCTGGAGGAGGGCGGATGGAAAGCCGGGGCCGACGGCATCCGCGAGAAGAACGGCAAGAAACTGAAACTGCTGTACCAGACCTCGATCAACGGCCCGCGCCAGAAGACCCAGGCGATCATCAAGCAGGCCTGCCAGAAGGCCGGCATCGACATCGAACTGAAATCGGTGGTCGCCTCGGTCTTCTTCTCTTCCGACGTCGCCAACCCCGACACCTATTCCAAGTTCTACGCCGACATCGAGATGTTCCAGATTCCGATGACCCAGCCCGACCCGGCCCAGCACATGCGGCGCTTTCATTCGCGCTTCGTGGCCACCAAGGAAAACAAGTGGCAGGGCAGGAATTTCCCGCGCTGGGTCAACAAGGAGTTCGACGCTGCGATCGACGCCGCGGAGGCCGAAGTCGATCCGGTCAAGCGCGCGGCGCTCTACATCAAGGCCAACGACATCATGTGGCAGGACACGGTGATGATCGCGGTGCAGCACCGCCTCAAGGTCGGCGCCGCAAACAACTCGCTGCGCCCGGCGCTCAGCGGCTGGACCAACGACACCGACAATATCCAGGACTGGTATCGAGAAGCCTGAAACCGGCACGGGCGGATCGTACCCCATGCGGCAGTATGTCCTGCGTCGTCTGCTGATAGCCGTGCCGAGCCTGTTCGGCATTTCGCTCGTTCTGTTCACGGTGCTCGCGCTGGCGCCCGGTGATCCCTTCGCCGAGCTCGTGACCAATCCGAACGTGCCGCCCGAAGTGGCGCAAGCGCTTCGGACCAAGTTCGGCCTCGACGATCCGGTCTATGTCCGCTATCTGAGCTGGCTCACGGCGATGGCGCAGGGCGACTGGGGCTTTTCCTTCGTGAGCCGGATGAACGTGGACACGCTCATCCTGCAGCGCCTGCCGACCACGCTCTATGTGATCGGCTCGGCGCAGGTG
>JBAQER010000254.1:0-2820 GCA_049286845.1 Bradyrhizobium sp. | reverse complement strand
CTGACGAGCTTTGCAGAAGCGCCCGATCGCCTGTTCGAGGCGATCAAGGCTTCGCACGATCCGCAGGTTGTCCTCACCCCGCATGAAGGCGAATTTCCGCGGCTGTTCAGCGACATCAGCAACAAGCATCCGCTTCGCTCGAAACTTGAACGGGTGCGGGCCGCCGCCGAACGCAGCGGTGCCATCGTGCTGCTCAAGGGACCGGATACGGTGGTGGCATCCCCGGACGGCCGCGCCATCATCGCGGCCAACGCGCCGCCCTGGCTGGCTACCGCCGGTGCCGGCGACGTGCTGGCGGGGATCGTCGCAGGGTTCCTGGCGCAGGGCGCGCCGGCGTACGAGGCCGCCTCTATCGGCGCCTGGATGCACGGCGAGGGCGCGCGCGAGGCGGGGCCCGGCCTGATCGCGGAGGATTTGACGGAGGTGCTGCCCGCGGTGTTTCGGCGGCTCTATGACGAGTTCGGCATCGACTATTGAGACATTGCGGCATCGTCTTAATGTTTTGCCGCAAGCCCTTCACACCAGATATCGGGCGACCGCCGCTTTGTCCCAGACAAGCCCGAGGCCGGGTCCGCGCGCGGTGACCGCTCCGTCGACGATCGCGATGGGTTCAGCGAGGATGGCGCGGGCGATGTCGAGAACCTCCAGCCAGTGCGCGGTCGGCGTCACCGCCAGCATGTGAGAGCTGGCCTCGGCAAACAGGTGGCTCGACATCGGGATCGATGCCGCTTCCGCTTGCGCTGCGACGCGCATCCACCCGGTGACGCCGCCGCACTTCATCAGATCGGGCATGATGAAATCGCTGGCGCCGGCCGCGATGGCCTCGGCAAAGCCGCGCGGAAACCACCAGTTCTCGCCGGCCTGAATCGGAGTTGGAGAGGTTTCCCGGACCTTGGCATGACCGAGCAGGTTTTCCTGCGGCACCGGTTCTTCGATCCAGTGCAGGCCGTAGGGCGCCAGACGTTCGATACGGCGTGTTGCTTCAGCCGGATCGAGCGATTGGTTGAAGTCGATCATGAGCGCGATATCCGGGCCGATCAGGTCGCGGACGCCCCTGACCACCCGCTCGTCATTGGCGGCATCGCCGTCGCCGCCCTTGATCTTGATGCCCTTGAATCCCTGTTCGAGCGAACGCTTCAGGTCCTTGGCGTCGGCGGCGGGGTCGACCGCGCCGTAACTGTCATAGGCGCGGATCGGCCGCGGCGAGCCGCCGAGCAGGGTGACCAATGGCTGGCCCGCCGCCTGGCCCAGCGCATCCCAGAACGCCATATCGAGGCCGGACACCGCCATGCCGACCAGGCCCTGCCAGCCAAGTAACCTGAACTTGGCGTCCATCGCAGCCATCAGATCGAACGGCGCGACCGGCTTGCCGGCCAACTCGCTTCCTATTTGCTCGATCAGATGAACCAGCGGTTTAAGTGTCAACCTGGTGTAGGCAAAGATGTAGGAATGCCCGGTAACGCCTTGATTGGTCACGACATCGATCAGCACCAGCGGCGCTGCCTCGATGACGCCGAAGGCGTTTTTCACGGGCCGGGAGATCGGGGCGACGACGGCGCGGGCCCTGACGCTGCGAATGGTCGGCGTGGCTGCACTCATGCTGGTTTCCTCCTTCGATACTCTACCCTATCGACCATCTTGCGAGGTGCGCCGCCGCCGGCTCGCGGTCCCTTTGATCGACAGCGCCCGGCCAATGTCGAGTTGTTGGCACAGAAACCTCCGCTTTCCAGGCTATGTCAGAATTCCCCTTATGTGTGAGGAACCAGCATGTCCCGCGAACCTTTGACGCTTGGTAAGCCATTCGAAAAGAAGGTGTTGTTTTCGCTCGGCGTCGTCTCGTCAGGCCGGATGCTTCACACCGCCGGCATTACCGCCCGGGACGCCAATGGCGATCTGGTGGGCGCAGGCGATATGCGGGCGCAGGTCGAGCAGTGCTTCAGCAATCTGGGGGATGTGCTGGAAGCCGCGAATGCGAGTTTCGGCGACGTCGTGAAGTATACGATCTATACCACCGACATCGCCCTGTTCGACAGCACGACACGCGACATTCGTTTCCCTTGCTTCGTCGACCGGCCGGCCTCGACGCTGATCGAGGTGAGCCGGCTCATCGATCCCGGGATGCTGGTTGAGATCGAAGCGATCGCCTGTCTCGGTGAGTCATGAGGAGCGAGCCGCTGATCCCGGCGCGTCCGCTCGCAGACTTCCTCAACGCCGAAGCAGCGCAGCTTGCCGAGGCCTGTAGCCGGTGCGGCAAGTGCGTCGAGGTTTGTCCGGTGGTTCCGTTCGGTCCGATGGCCTCGGTGCCGCCGCAGGATGTGGTGGAGCCCGTGGCTGCCTTTCTGGCGGAGGGGCGGCCGATGTCCGAGGCCGCAGGCGCCTGGACCGCGGCCTGCAATGGCTGCGGCGCATGCCTGCCGGCATGTCCTGAAGCCATCAATCCGCGAAAGATGCTGATGCTCGCGGCCGCGAAGCAATCCCGGATATCGTCAAAGACGCCGGAGCTGTTTCGCAGGATGTCGCGCTCCATCAAGATCATGGTCGCGATGCAGCTTGTGCCGCAGGAATTCGCAAAATTGTTCGTGCCGGCGCGTCCGCGCGAGGCCGCCATGGTGTTCTATCTCGGCTGCAACGCGTTGCGCACGCCGCATCTGCTGTTCAACACCATGTTTGTGCTCGACGCGCTGGATGTCGACTACGAAGTCGTCGGCGGCCCTTCATCGTGCTGCGGCGTGATCAGCACCAAGTGGGAGGGGGCGGTATCGACGGGGCAGCGCGTGACCAACAGCACCATATCCCAATTCGAAGGGTTCAACCCCGAGA
>JBAQER010000253.1:0-9435 GCA_049286845.1 Bradyrhizobium sp. | reverse complement strand
GCGCGGATCTGCCTCAGTACAGTCCGATGGAAGCGTCATCTGCAGCATGAACCCGGAAAGTTCGGAACGTCGATCCGTGCGATCAGAGAGCTGAGAAACCTCCAGGTCCGGCCATGGGCGTAGTAGGCAAAATTCAGGATTCGGGATCGCGAGCGCAGTCGCTTCCTTTCCCGCCATGCGAGAACGCCGAGCCTGACTTCGCCGGCGGCACTTTCGACCAGGCTTGCGAGATGGCTCGACACCTTCAACCTTCATTTATCCTTGTCGCCCAGCGTCTTGCCGGTGGTTTTGTTGACCAGGTGCACCCGGGCGCAAGCCGGGCAAGTCACCGCCTCATAGCTATCGGCTCGCTCGGCCGGCGCCTCGTCGGGCAGCCAAACCTGAACGTTCATGGCAGTTTTCGGACACCGAAAGATGAGATTGGCCATTGGCACAAAATGGCCGAGCCGACGTGAGGCGCATTGACCTGCCTCAAAGCCGCTTGATCTCCGGGCGTGGCCTTCCTGGAGCCGTCCTTGGGCGGTGGCTTGTGCGAGGCCGCCTCAGGCTCCACGCGTTTCGGTCCAGTGCGAAAGCGCAGGTTTTGCCCTGTTGGTCACGATCGGGTCGATCATTGTTGCTTCGGACTGCGATGCCCGCGTAGCGGGCGGCCGGACGATTGACGGCCGGAGATTACGGTGGCGGCGCTTCGGACGGGGCGGTGATCGCAGCGCGGATTCCTGTCAGCACAGAGGTGAAATGCTTGTCGCGTTCGCGGTTGAAACGCTGTTGATGGGCGCGGAAAGCCGCCACCCGTCCTGCAATTTCTTCGCGAAGTTCGCTGCGGGCGACGGTCAACGCGCGCGGCGCCTCCGCGGTTGCAACGGGTGGTTCGACCTGTTTGAATTCGTTGACCGGTGCGGATTCAATCTGCGCTTCGGCCTCCGGTTTCTTTCCGGTGACAGACTGCACGAACGCCATTGTCTGCGCGATTAGGAGATCGCGCTCGTTTGCCCACTTCATCACCCACCTCAGCCAAGGGTAGCTTCAGCAAAAAGCCGGTGATCATTCAAGCGAGTTTTTTGTGCGGCACCTATGCGTGACGGTTCGGTCAAGACGGCAGGGGCTTTACCGCGGCGCGATCGCTGTTGTCTTGCTCAGCCGTCAACCGTGGCCCGACGCGCGGCGGAGATTTCCATGATCCTGCATGATGCGTCGGTTGCCGTCAGCGGACGCTGACGAATGCGCCCCACAATGCCGCGAGGATGGCGCCGGCCAAGACATAGCTTGGGCTGTTGCAGAATGTGCTGCCATATCGGCACATTTCGACACCGAGAGTGCCGATCTCATGATGGCTGGCGGCATAGAACAGGCCGGACAAAATCGCCAGTACGGCAGCTACGAAATACATTGGGTATCCCTGGAGCAGCGTTTTCGGTGGCAGAGTCTGCGGGATTATCCCGCACAAAGCGCGAGCATATTGGGAGTCAAAGATTAAACCGCGTTGGCATTGAAGCTTGGAGTTTTGACCCAAAATTGCTTCAAACAAGCCTCATATTGTTCCGAACTGCCCCGGCCCGACCTAAAGACAGCGCGCCTGGGCTCTTTCCGGACAAAGTCTGAAAGAGTTGGACAGCGAAAACAGCACGCGCGCGCTGCGGGTCGTGTTGTCGGGGGCGCGGTAACTCAAGGGGGCGGCCACCGCGATGTCGGCCCGCAGATCGTCGCCCAGGAAGAACCGCACGCCGGCGCCGACGGAGGTGAGCGCCAGGCCGTCATTGTAGCTGTATCCGGCGTTCCAGGCCGTGCCGGCGTCGACGAAGCTGTAGAGTTGATAACTCGTCAGGTGGCCAAGATTCAGCTTCTGATCGAAGCGCAATTCGAGCGATCCGGCCATGCCGTTATCGCCGCTGATTTCTGCGCTGCCATAGCCTCGTCCAAAAGCCGCGCCGCCCAAGTAGAATTGCTGCGAGAGAAACAACGGGCCCGACGCGATCTGGCCGGCTGCCGACAGCTTGACCGACCATGCGTCGGACAGTGTCTGATAGCGCGTGAACCAGAGACCCAGCACCGAGAACGTGCTGGAAGCGCCGTAACGCGACGAAAAACCATCATCCTGCTGCGAGGCGCCGAAGATATCGAGACCTTGCCGCCCCATCACCGTCAGGTAGTTGTTGCCGCCGAAATTGTCCTGCAGTCGATAATCTGAAGTCAGGCTCACGGTGCGGATGTAGTCCCTGTAGATCGGACCGATGACGTCGCTCTCGGAGACGTTGCTGAAGCCCGCTGCCGCCGTGATCGTCAGCGTCGATTTCTGCGATTGTAACGGAACGACACTGCCGTGAACCTCGAAGGACTCGGTTTTGGTAACGTCGTTGAAGAGGCGGCGGATGTCGCCAGGCCGAACTTCACTGTACAGCGCGGATGCGCCAAGCCGTCCTCCGTCGGTGCCGACCGGTACATCATAGGACAGCCGGCCAAACGCAAGCTCACGCGGATCGCCAGGCGTGGTCGAAAGATTGAGTGCTAGCACGTCGCCAGGTACCAGATAGGAGTTGAAGGCCCCTGTGGCGTAGCTCTGCCAGGGGCCGACAGCCGACGAGCCGAGATTGTCGAGCCCGAACGAGGTGAAGATGTGCCAGGTTTTCAGAAAGACGACGAGGCGGAAGCGACCGCTTGCGACTCCGAGCTCTTCGAGCGCGGTATCGGTAATGCGCACGCCCGGCCGGCCGTTGATGAGCAGCAACTGCCGTTCCAGCGTCGTCAGGCGCGAGGGCTGTTCAGCCAGGACCGGCCCGAGCAGGGGCCGCACGCCGAATCGGTCGGCGCCTTCGCCCTTTAACGCCACTTCCGCAATGCTGCCTTCGATTACCTGAAGGCGGACATGACCGCCTTGAATGTCCTGCGGCGGGACGATGGCCCGGCTCAGGTGAAAGCCGGCTGCGCGGTAGATGTCGCTAATCGCTGAGGCGATTGCCGCAAGGTCGGCCTGGGAGACGTTCTTCCCCAGATAGGGTTGATAGGCCCTTACGAGTTTTTCGCGCGGTATCGCCCCGGCGCCTGTTAACGAAACCTTACGAAGGACGAACAGCGGTTTGGAATCCGCACTCCCCTCCGACCGGGGCACCCGCGGCGCTTGCAAGCCGGGTCGGGCGTCCGTCGTCGCCTGTTGAGATTCCAGCGCGTCGAAACGCTTTTCAGCTTGTCTCGGATCGAAGCCTGGCTGGCTGGCCTGCTGTGCCGTTACCGGACTCGGCACGACAGCGGCCAGCATCAGCCAGCCGACAAGAGCGAACCTGACGGTACCGCGTTGCTGCGCCAGTGCCGCCGCCGGCGCGCATCCGTAGTTCCACGGAGGACGGCAGGTGATTGCATCATGAGCTGTTAGCCGCATGATTTTTCTTAGGATTTTATGGTCAATGAATCGTTAAGGCGGCCACGGGACACTCGTAGTTCCCGCTCACTCAATGTTGAAACATTTCCGGTAAGCGTGAACTTCGTTGCAGGCAGACGGAGGTTTGGATGATTGCGGTCAGTGGGGTTTCGCGTGTCTTGGCGGTCGCGCTCGTTCTCGGGGGGGCCTCCCATGCGCTGGCAGCGGACGAAGGAGCCTGGTCGGTCAGCAAATCGTCAGGCGAAGTCTGGATGACCTCGACCGGTGCCCGGCAGGTTTCGCTCGGCAAGGACGAGGTGCTGAAACCGGGCGACACCATCCGGACCGGCCGCAACGGACGGGTGCTGCTGGTGCGCGGCGAGGAAACCATCATGGTCTCGCCGAACTCGGTGATCGGCTTGCCCGCGGAAAAGAAAGAAGGCCTTTCGACCACGATTGTGCAGCAGGCCGGATCAATCCTGCTCGAGGTGGAAAAGCGTAACGTCAAGCATTTCGAGGTCGAGACGCCGTATCTCGCCGCGGTGGTGAAGGGGACGCAGTTTCGCGTCTCGGTGAACGCCGCCTCTACCAGCGTCGACGTCATCAGGGGGCAGGTTCAGGTCGCCGATTTCAGGTCTGGCCAGATTGCGCAAGTGATGCCGGGACAGCATGCGACCGCTTTCGCGCATGGCAACTCAGGTCTCTCCTTGAGCGGCTCCGGCACCTTCAGTCCGATCGAGCACGGTCAGCCGCGCGCATCTTCGATCGACCGGGTTCCGGTTCCAAGATCTGGGCTCTCCGCGCCACGCCACCCGGCCAACGGGCCGCTGATCCGCGCGCTCGGACACGGCAACACCGCGGCCCGCGCCAGCCTTGGCAATGCCTCGGTTCAGCCGCAGCGCAACGCAGTCAGTGCTCCGGGGCGGCATGGTTTAACGCGGATATCTTCCTCGCTTGGCGAGGTCCGGTTGAATTTCCATCGGGTCACCGACGGTCTTGCCCGCGGCGCGACGTCGGCGCACGCCTCGGCGAGAGACGTTGCCAGCCGGGATACGGTCTGGAGTTCGCGCGGCTCCGGTTCGACGATGGGCATGGGAAACGGCTCCGGCAACTCGAACGATGCGAGCAGCAGTAACGCCAATGCTGCGATGGGTGTGAGCGCGACCGCCGCATCGGGCGTAGCCGGCGCGGTCGCCGCGGTCGTATCTCCTGGAGGCAGTAACGGCAACGGCAATGGCAACGGTGCAAACGGCAACGGCAATGGCAACGGTAATGGGAACGGCAATGGGAACGGAAACGGCAATGGCCATGGTCACGGCCGTCGTTAGCCATCCAGGGCCGGTCCGATAACGGCTAGTTTGAGATTGGGAGCGCACTTCGCCGGTTGAGAGGTGTGCAGGGGGGACGACTTGAAACACTACCGGCCGCATATTTTTGTGGTGGTTGCGCTGGCGATCGTGCTGGCATCCGGCTGGCACAGCACGCTCCGCAACGCGCTGACCGATCTCCGCTTCGCCTGGCAGTCGCGCCAGGCCAGCGGTGACATCGTCGTTGTCGCAATCGATGCCCCGTCGATCGAGAAAATCGGCGTCTGGCCCTGGCCGCGCCGTCTGCACGCCGACCTGCTGCGACGGCTGGAAAGCGCCGATGTAAAGGACGTGGTATTCGACGTCGATTTCTCGACACCGTCCGACGCGGCGTCAGATCGGGCATTCGTCGAGGCGCTTCAGGCAGCGGGCGGATCCGTGGTGTTGCCGTCCTTCAAGCAACCGGCGACCGACGGCGGCAACGTAACGGCCGTCCATATCAATCGTCCGCTCAATCAGTTCGGCGATCATTCGTGGACCGCCATCGTGAATGTCGCGGTCGAACCTGATGGACTTGTCCGGCGCTACCCATTCGGTGAGAAACTCGATGGGGAATTCTTGCCCTCGATGGGCGCCGTGTTGGCGGGGCGATACTCCTCAGGGAACGCGCCCTTTCTGATCGACTTCAGCATCCGCACGGCTTCGATTCCGAAGGTGTCCTACGCCGACGTGCTGCGCGGCGATGAGGCCGCCTTGATCAAGATCAGGGGCAAGAAGGTTATCATCGGCGGGACCGCACTCGAACTCGGCGATCGGTTCAGCGTTCCGAACGGCGGGATTGTTTCCGGACCTATCCTGCAAACCCTCGCCGCCGAATCGATTCTGCAGAACCGCAACCTGCGCTGGACCTCCGACGTCGTTGCGCTGGCTGGGCTATGCATCATTTCGCTGATCATGATGTTCTCATGGCGTCGCCTGTCCGCCGGCATACGGGTCATTGTCCTTATCGGAATGGCAGCCGCCGCCGAGGCCATCGCCATTCTGCTGCAGGCAAAGCTGCCCCTTGTTCTCGATACCTCGCTGCTTCTTACCGCGATCGCCGTCTATATGGCCGCGATTGCACTCGACGAAATCGACTTCCGCGACTTGCTGGGGCGCATTGCCGAAAGCCGTTTTCAGCGCATCGCCATGTCATTGGGTGATGGCCTGGTGTGTACCGATTCCAACCAACGGATTACGGTATGGAACCCGGGGGCGGTCGCGATCTTCGGCTACGGCCCGGAGGAAATGATCGGTCGGCGGTTCGATACGATTCTCGCCCCGCACGCCAAGGCTGAGCCGGGTTATACGTCGACCTGTGAGAAGGTCCGGGCGAGGTCGCGTCAGCCAGGCGGCCTGGTAACGGAGTTCGACGGATTGCGAAAGGACGGCGAGGTATTTCCGGTCGAGGCCTGTTTCTCGGGCTGGCAGGGCACCGACGGCTTTCAGTACGGCGCGATCCTGCGCGACATCTCGGTGCGGAAACGCGAAGCCGAACGTATCAGGTATCTGGCGGAACACGACTCGCTCACCGGGCTTGCCAACCGCAACACGTTAAACGTCAGCCTGGCGGAGATGATCTCCGGTGCAGAAAAAGACGACAGCGAAGTGGCGCTGCTGGTCGTTGGCCTCGACGGCTTCCAGCATATCAATGACATGCTTGGGCATGCTTGCGGAGACCGAGTCCTGTGCGCCGTATCCGAGCGATTGAACGCGCAGATCGGCAGTGCAGGTATAGCCGCGCGATTGAGCGGCGACGAATTCGCCATCGCGATCCGATCTGGCGAGTTGTCCGAAACCGCCGCGCAACTCGCCGAACGCATCGCGCTCGCGTTCGACGCGCCGCTGGCGACGGCAGGGCGGCAGCACCGCATCAAGGTCAGCATCGGAGCTGCCATCTATCCGGGCGACGGCCGGACGGCCGAAGAACTGTTGAGCAACAGCCATCTGGCGTTTTGCCGCGCCAAGGCGACCAGGCGTGGCGGACATGTGGTATTCGAAGGCGCCATCCGGCGGGAGCTTGAATCGCGCCTGACCCTCGAGGCGGAACTGGCGCTCGCCGCCGAGCGAAATGAGTTCGAATTGTTCTATCAGCCGCAGGTCCGCCTCTCGGATGCCGGCTTGATCGGTGCGGAAGCCCTCATTCGCTGGCGTCATCCGGTGCGCGGCCTGGTCTCGCCCGCGGAATTCATGCCGGTCGTCAACACTTCGTCCATTTCGGATCGGGTCGCGGGATGGGTTCTCGAAACCGCCTGCCGGCAGGCGCGGACCTGGGAGCAGGCCGGACACAATATTCGCGTCGGCGTCAATCTTTCGCCTTCGCAGCTTCAGTCGGGCGATCTCGCAACCTCGGTTGCTGAGGCGCTCGATATCACCGGCCTGACGCCTGCACTGCTCGAACTCGAGGTGACTGAGGATATCCTGCTGCTGGACGAGCAGCGGGTGCTCGACACAGTCTTGAGGATCCAGGAACTCGGCGTGCGGGTCGTGTTCGACGACTTCGGCACCGGCTATGCCAGCCTGAGCTACCTGAAGAAATTCCCGCTTGACGGGCTCAAGATCGACCGTTCGTTCGTGCTCGAGCTGCTTGCCGATTCCGACGATGCGGCGATCGTCGGCTCGACTATCGGCCTGAGCAAGCAACTGGGCCTGTCGGTGATCGCAGAAGGTATCGAGAGTCGCGCCACCGCCGATCTGCTCGCCAGCATGGGATGCGAAGAGGGACAGGGCTATTTTTTCGGTCGGCCGATGCCGGCCCAGGCGTTCGAGGAGCAGTTCCTCGGGGTGCGCGAGTCCACGGCCCGTGTGCTCGCAGGCGGTGAGGCGGCCTGAACAACTTCACGAGCGGTTGAGTCCCTTGAACGTGGGCCACCCTGCAGTATAACTTTTGAGCTGCTGGAGGGCATTCTATGGCAAGGGCCATGCTTCGGCCGGCCTGTCGCGTGGCGTTCGCCGGGTTGGTGTTGGTTTATTCGTCCTGCCTGGCCTTGGGCAAGGACGCGGATGAGGGCGACGATGAATCGGTAAAGACCGCTTCGGCGCCCAACATCTATCTCGACCTGAGGACGAATTACGCCACTTTTCCTGCCGGCTCGCTCTCGGTCGGCTTCGGCAGCTTCGGGTTGTTTGCCGGACATCCGGTGCTTTCGAGGCTCGCCAGCCTCTCGAATCTTTCGAACATCGCGACACTTCCGACGCTCCCGGCCGTGTCGCCGTCTTCCAGCCAGACTGTCGGGCTCGACGTTCCGCTCACGGTAGATTTGAACGACCAGGTCTCGGTGTATGGCGGCTTCAGCGCCAGCGCATCGCGAAGCGATGGGTCCGACTGGTCCGCGTTTACGATCAACAGCTGGAACGTCGGGTTCCAGGACGATGTTTATGAGCAGAACGGCGGTTCGATCCCGACAATTACGCTGCAGTCGACCGTCACGCGGTCGGCACCGGGAGTCTCGTTTCCCACGACGTCGCTCAACACCATTCTCGAGTTCGATTACGCCCTGAACGCGGATGAAACCCGGGGGCTGCTCGCGGGCGCTCAATACACCGCGGTTGCCGTGGATTCCCCGCGCGTGACGATCAATCCAAACTTCGTCGGCTATGTTGGCGGCTACTATCAGTGGGATAACAACTGGAAATTCACCGGCCGGGTCGGGGTCCAATCATTCGGTGGCGGGCAGCTTCTCAACCGGACGGTTTTTGAACCTTTCACCCAGCCGATCGTAAGGCTCGACCTCGACCGGATGGATGACGACGACAACCGCTTGTTCGGCGTGACGGCACAGATCTCGTGGGTGCCGAAACCGTCCTACCAGTTGACGGTGAGGACGCCGCTCTATCTGGTGAAGAACTAGCGCAGTCGCCCGCGTCAAAAGAGTTTGACACGTCGGGCAAATCACCGGCATATCTTCATCATCGCAAGAATATCAAAGCCCGCACCGGGGAACCGGCAGCGGGCTTCGCAATCTGGATGTCTTGAATCGGACGGTGGGTTGCCACCACATTTCCCTCGTGCCGCCGCAATTTCACTGTCCCTTCGCCTTGCGCTGGGACCAGGGAAATTGAGATGAACAAACCGCTCGTTGCTGCATTGATCGCAGCGTCGTTTATTTCGTTCGAGGCGCGAGCTCAGGAGCGGGCCGGAAGTGCCGCTCTTGGCGCGGTGTCAGGGGCCGTCGTCCTTGGACCGGTCGGCGCGGTGGCAGGCGCGTTCATCGGATATACCGCGGGACCCGCGATCGCGCGTTCCTGGGGAGTGGGACGATCCGGATCGCGATCACGGGCACGACATGCCGCCCAATCCAGTCCAGGAACCCAGCAACAGGCGGTCGCTCAGGTGAGTTCTCCGCCGCCAGTCAGGACGGCAGGCCCGCGTTCGGCAAGGAACGCTGCGCCGCCGGTTCAAGGGTTTGAATAGAAGCGTCGGCGGCACGTCGCAGGCCGCTTTCAGGATTTGACACGTCGGGCAAATCACCGGCATATCTTCATCATCGCAAAGAGCAACAAAGCCCGCGCCGGGAAACTGGCCGCGGGTTTTTTCGTTCCCTGACTTCCCGAATCGGACGGCGGCCGCACGTCATGGCGCCACATCCTCCCATGCACCGCTGCCAGAAGCGTCGCAAGCGGGCCGCCGTCCGAGCCCTGTTGATCTGTGGATGATCCGTTCGAAAGACAGTTCCCACTATTCTGTTCAGGCTCATTTTTTGCCGGCACGCGCGAACGCGCCGGCACGCGGCGTGG
>JBAQER010000252.1:0-5916 GCA_049286845.1 Bradyrhizobium sp. | reverse complement strand
GTGTGGTCGCTGGCGGAGGCGCGCGCGTCGCTGGAGCGCCTGGTCGGGATGGCCGAGGACTGGAGCTGCCTCGACGAATATTTGCTCAATTACGTTGTCGATCCCTCGCAAAAGGCCACGGTCTTTGCGTCCAGCTTTGCAGCGGCGCTGGAACTGGTCCGGGAAGGCCAGATGGAACTGCACCAGAAGGAGGCGTTCGCGCCTTTGTTTTTTCGAAAGCGTCCGCCGCAACCAGCATCCGACGCGATGACCGCGCCGGATCTGCCGGCTGAGTAAGTGGAAGAAGGAGACCGAGCCATGGCAAGCCTGGCGGAAAAACGCGTAGCGGATGCCGAGGAGCCTTCTATGGACCCGCAAGCGCGCCCCGAGGAACTGCGGTTGCTCGAAGCACTGCTGTTCGCCTCCTCCGAACCGCTCGATCAGGCTGCACTTGCCAAGCGGATGCCCGACGGCGTCGACATCAAGACGGCGCTGGCGCAGCTGCAGGCGGACTACGCCCCGCGCGGCGTCAATCTGGTTCGCGTCGCCAACAAATGGACCTTCCGCACCGCTGGCGATCTGTCCTGGCTGATGACGCGGGAGAGCACCGAGACGCGGCGGCTGTCGCGTGCGGCGATCGAAATGCTGGCGATCATCGCCTACCACCAGCCGGTGACGCGCGCGGAGATCGAGGAAATCCGGGGCGTGATCACCTCCAAGGGGACGCTGGACGTTCTGCTGGAGACCGGCTGGATCAGGCCGCGTGGCCGTCGCAAGACGCCCGGACGTCCGCTGACTTTCGGCACCACCGAGGCCTTCCTGTCGCAGTTCAGCCTGGAGGCGCTGGGCGACCTGCCGGGCCTCGAGGAGTTGAAGGGCACGGGCCTGCTGGATTCGCGGCTGCCTTCCGGCTTCAGCGTTCCGACGCCGTCGGACGACCCCACCTTGCGCGATGACGAGGATCCGCTCGAGGTCGGCGATCTGGAACTCGCGCTGGCGCCGGCGGTCGAGCCGGAACAGGGCGGCGAAGGCTAGCGCCGGCCGAAGGCTGCGACAGGTCGGCGTCGACGCGCCGCGCCGGTTAACGGTAGTGCGTTAACGCCGATTTGACGCGGCTTAAGTCCTTGTTTTTGACACCTCCTGAGCCTACTTTCCGGACAGATTGGGCCGGGTCGCCGGCCGCGCGTTTGGAGGGATGCAGGATGGGTTCGCTTAGCATTTGGCACTGGATCGTGGTGATCGCAGTCGTCCTGCTGCTGTTCGGTCGCGGCAAGATTTCGGACCTGATGGGCGACGTCGCGCAGGGCATCAAGGCCTTCAAGAAGGGCATGCAGGACGATGACAAGACGGCTGAAAAGCCGGCCGAGCCCGTGAAGACGATCGATCACAATGCCGCACCGTCCGCGGCACGCTCGGATGTCGGCAGCAAGGTTGTCTGAGCAAGAAGCCGGTTGAAGTAGGACGCGGGCGGCCCCAATCTTGGCTACAGGGATTGGGGCAGGAATGCCTCGCGTGAGCGGAATTTTTCATGTTCGACATCGGGTGGAGTGAACTGGTCGTCATCGGCATTGTCGCGCTGATCGCGATCGGCCCGAAAGAACTGCCGGGTGTGCTTCGCATGGTCGGACAATGGATGGGCAAGGCGCGCAAGATGGCCTCTGAATTCCAGGGCCAGTTCCAGGAAGCCATGCGCGAGGCCGAAATGGCCGACCTCAAGAAGTCCTTCGACGAGGTCAAGGACGCCGCCACCGGCTTCACCACCGACAACGTCATGACCTCGCTGCAGAAGGACGTCGGCGACGCCCTCAAGATCGACGACATCGACAAGCCGGCGGCGATTGAACCGCCGGTGAACACGCCGGCGACGTCGGATGCCGACGTGCCGGTGCCGCCGACGCCGCAGAGCTTTGTCGAGGCGGACGCCCACACCGCGGCAGCCGAGCCGCTTGTGATTACCCGCGAGGCATCGCCGGAGCCGGAGCCGGAGCCCCTGGGTATCATGCCCTCAACTGCCGACGTCCTGAAGGACGCCAAAGCGTCATGAGCGCCGAAGACATTGAGGCCAGCAAAGCGCCGCTGATGGATCATTTGATCGAGCTGCGCTCGCGGCTGATCAAGGCGCTGCTGGCGTTCGGCCTCGCCTTCATCCTCTGCTTCTTCTTCGCCAAGCAGATCTACAACGTGCTGGGATGGCCGGTCGTCTGGGTGGCGGGACCGGAAAATTCGAAATTCATCTACACGGCTTTGCTGGAATATTTCCTGACCCAGTTGAAGCTGGCGCTGTTCGGCGCGGGCTTCATCTCGTTTCCGATCGTGGCGACGCAAATCTACAAATTCGTGGCGCCGGGCCTCTACAAGCACGAGCGCGGCGCGTTCCTGCCGTATCTGATCGCGACGCCGTTCTTCTTCGCACTGGGATCGATGCTGGTGTATTTCGTGGTGCTGCCGATGCTGGTGCGGTTCTCGCTCGGCATGCAGCAGGTCGGCGGCTCCGAAACCGCCCAGATCCAGTTGCTGCCAAAGGTCGGCGAATATCTGTCGCTGATGATGTCGCTGGTCTTCGCGTTCGGCGTGGCGTTCCAGCTGCCGGTGATCCTGACGCTGCTCGGCCGGATCGGCATCATCACCTCGAAACAGCTGCGCGAGAAGCGCCGCTATTTCATCGTCGTCGCCTTCATCATCGCCGCCGTGCTGACGCCTCCCGACGTCATCAGCCAGGCCTCGCTCGCGATCCCGCTGATGGCGCTGTATGAGGGTTCGATTATCGCGGTCGCCATTGTGGAAAAGCGAGCCGCCGCCGCCAAGACCGCCGCCGGTACGCCGCCGTCGGCGAGCCCGCCGCCGCCCGAGGCCAATCCCGCGGAGTAGTCAGCCTTCGGCGCGTCCCGCGCGCACCGCCGTCATCCTGAGGGCGGCGTGAAAGGCCGCGTCTCGAAGGATGGGCCACGGGCACTCAGTCATCCTTCGAGGCCAAAGCGCTCGCACCTCGGGAGACGGGTTTCGGTGTTCCAAATCGCCTCTATTCGGGTTACTGGAGGCCGGCTTTCGCCGGCACGACTCAGGACTGAATCCCCATGCACGACATCAAATGGATCCGCGACAACGCCACCGCTTTCGACGTAGCGCTGAAGCGGCGGGGGCTGGGGCCGTTGTCGCCATCGTTGCTGGCGATCGATGAAAAGCGCCGCGCGGCGATCCTTAAATCGGAGCAGGCGCAGGCTCGGCGCAATTCCGCCTCGAAGGAAATCGGCGAAGCCAAGAAGGCCAGGGACGACGCGCGCGCCGGCGCGCTGATGGCTGAGGTGGCCGAGCTCAAGACCACCATGCCGGAACTCGAATTGGCTGCGAAGGAAGCTGACGACGAACTTGCCAGAGAGCTCGCCGCGATCCCGAACCTGCCGGCGGACGACGTCCCCGAGGGCGTCGACGAGCATGGCAATGTGCAGCGGCACATCTTCGGCGCGGTGCGCAATTACGCGTTCGCGCCGAAGCCGCATGACGATCTTGGCGGCGCGCTCGGCTACATGGATTTCGAGGCGGCTGCCAAATTGTCCGGCGCGCGTTTCGTGGTGCTGAAGAAGGGCCTCGCTCGGCTCGAGCGCGCGATCGGGCAGTTCATGCTCGATCTCCACACGGGCGAGCACGGCTACACCGAAGTCAATCCGCCCCTGCTGGTGCGGGATCACGTGATGTTCGGCACGGGGCAGTTGCCGAAGTTCGAAGACGACCAGTTCTGGGCCGTCAAAGGCGAGTTGCTGACCGCTGGCGACGCAGACGTCGTGGGCAAGCTGAGGAGCGAACGTCTCGGCCTGATCCCCACCGCCGAAGTGCCGCTCACCAACCTCGTGCGCGAATCCATTCTCGACGACAAGGAATTGCCGATGCGGTTGACGGCGCTGACGCCGTGCTTCCGAGCCGAGGCGGGGGCCGCCGGCCGTGACACCCGCGGCATGATCCGCCAGCATCAGTTTACGAAAGTCGAACTGGTCTCGATCGCGACCCCGGAAACCGGCAAGGACGAGCACGAGCGCATGCTGGCCTGCGCCGAGGAAGTGCTGCGGCGGCTCGACCTGCATTACCGCGTGATGACGCTCTGTGCCGGCGACATGGGCTTTTCGGCGCAGAAGACCTACGATATCGAGGTCTGGATGCCCGGGCAGGGCGAGGGCGGCGCTTACCGCGAAATCTCGAGCTGCTCGCTGTGCGGCGATTTCCAGGCCCGCCGCATGGACGCGCGCTATCGCGGGGCGGACGGCAAGCCGCGCTTCGTGCATACGCTGAACGGCTCCGGCACCGCGGTCGGCCGCGCGCTGATCGCGGTCATGGAAACCTACCAGCAGGAAGACGGCTCGATCGCCGTGCCCGAGGTGCTGCAGCCCTATATGGGCGGGCTGAAGGTCATTGCCCGCGATCGGTGATCCCGGTTTATTGGCCAGAATCCGCGGGCGCGGTGTTGCCTGCGGGGCGGCGCCGGATATCTTCGTTTCAGCCGGCGGCGAGCCTCCGAAGGAAACGAACACCGACAATGGCGTTGCATCGCGACATCTTCTGGGTTGGCCGGCAGTGGGCCGTCACCGGCTATGGGGTGCAGGCGGTCGATCCGAAGCTTAAGGGCCAGTTCGATGTCGAGGTCTCCCGGCTATGGGAAGACGGCCTTGCGGACAGACTGCATCGCGATGGATGGCTCAATCGCGAGGATTTCGACAAGGCGCTTTCGGTGGCGCGGGCGCGATATCCGGAGCCGCCGCGAAAGGCCGCGCCACTTGCACCGCCCGCGGCATCCGGACCAGCCACATCGCCCGCGCCGCCTGAGCCGGGTGCTCCGCGCGTGATGGAAAGCGCCCCGGCTGAACCGCCGAAACCCGTGGGTCGGGAATTTGCCATGCGGGTCCAGGGCTGGCCGGCGAAATTCGTGCGCCCCTGGCGCGCGCGCGTCCGGCGGTAGCGGCATTTGGCCCACGGCGTTGGCGGACTGCCAATTAACCAGCAATTTGAATTGCAGTGTCGCACGGTTACCATCAATCCGTTCACCCTGCCCATTCATGTTTGCAACCTGCGCGGCTTTGACCTCGGCATGCGCAGCTGGAAGTGCTATCCTTGGTTGTAACGGGGCTAGATCAGCGCGGGGGGCGTGCATGCTCGAATACCAGCCGGTATTGTCATCGCTCATTTGGGCTGTCGAACGGCCACGCTGCCCGAATTGCCGGCATGACCGCATACTGCTGTCGAAGTTCAAGGCGAGCCTCCACCGCTTTGAGTGCCAGAATTGCGGTCACGTCGAAATCATGGTGGTCGAGAGCGACCCCATGACCTCAGGCGCGCTCGGCTGGCTTGCCGGTGAACTGAAGCCACCAACTTAGGGTGCTGCGCGACCAGCGCTGCCCGCTCGATCACGCCTTCGACGCCTCATGGATATGCGGCAGAAGAGCGATTTCGCCTGCATTTTTCCGGGTTTGCCTCAGTGGCGATAGCCGGATAAAGACTGCGCGGGCGTTATGGAATCGACGCAGGAGGCGACAAGGCGGATGCGAATTCTCTGCACCAATGACGATGGCATCCATGCCCCCGGCCTGAAAATCGTCGAGGAGATCGCGCGCGTGCTGTCGGATGACGTCTGGGTGGTGGCGCCGGAACTGGACCAGTCCGGGGTCTCGCATTCGCTATCGCTGAACGATCCGTTGCGGCTGCGCGAGGTCGGCCCGCGGCACTTCGCGGTGCGGGGAACGCCGACCGATTGCGTGATCATGGGCTCGCGCCACATCCTCGGCGCGACCATGCCGGACCTGGTGCTGTCGGGCGTCAACAAGGGCCGCAACGTCGCCGAAGACGTCGTCTATTCCGGCACCATCGCCGGCGCGCTGGAAGGCACCATTCTGGGAATTCCGTCGTTTGCGCTGTCGCAGGAATTCAGCATGGAGACCCGTCACGCGCCGCTCT
>JBAQER010000251.1:0-2001 GCA_049286845.1 Bradyrhizobium sp. | reverse complement strand
GGCCTGAACCGGCGCGCCGGAAGGTAGGCCAGTTGATCGCCGAGCCCGGCGAGCCAGAACGGCCGGCCCGCCTTGGTCAGCCGCACCACATCGTTTTCGTAAACCGGAAGGCCGGCGGCTTCCAGCGCGCGGCGGGCAATCGTCACCCCCTGCCCCTCGCGCTGCACCGTCCTGTCGTCCCACCAGTCGTGGTTGCCGAGCACCGCATGGACGCCGAGCGGCGCCTTCAATCCGCCGAGCACCGGCGCCCATTCGCTGGCCGGAATGGTGCGCGTCACATGGCGATGTCCGGCGACGTAGTCACCGAGCAGCACGATGACATCGGCGCGCAGCGCATTGGTACGTTCCACGATCGCCTCGATGCGCGCCAGCGACATCCAGGGATCGCAGGCGTGAAGGTCGGTGATGACGGCGATCCGGAGCCGGAAATCGGCGGGCCATTGCGGTGGCGTAATGTTATAGCGCGCGACCCGGAGCCGCAGCGCGGGCTCGCCAAATCCATAGGCGACGGTGGAGACGCCGGTAGCGCCGAGGCCGGCCAGAAAGCGCAGGAAATGACGGCGGGAAATCATGAGGCTCAACCGTGATGCCCCGTGATGCTGGTGACGCATTGCAGCCGAAATCGGGTGCGTTTGTGCAGATCGTCAGCAGATAACCAGCAGGGCGCGTCAGTCGTCGCTGTCGGGGCTGCCGAACAATCCGAACTGCGCCGGATCGCGCGCGGGCTCGGCGAGGCCGAGATGCTTGAAGGCGTGCGAGGTCAAAAGCCGCCCGCGCGGGGTGCGCTGCAGATAGCCGCACTGGATCAGGAACGGCTCGATGATGTCTTCGATGGCGTCGCGCGGCTCCGACAGCGCCGCCGCCATGGTTTCGACGCCGACCGGCCCGCCGCCGTAGTTCATCGCGATGGTGGTGAGATAACGGCGATCCATGGCGTCGAGGCCGGCGGCATCGACCTCGAGCGCGCTCAGCGCATTGTCGGCGATCTTGCGGTCGATCGACGCGGCATCGGCTGCGGAGGCGAAATCCCGCACCCGCCGCAGCAACCGTCCGGCGATGCGCGGGGTGCCGCGGGCGCGGCGCGCGATCTCGTTGGCGCCGTCGGGCGTCATGCCGATCTTGAGCACGCGGGCGCCGCGGGTGACGATCTTTTCCAGTTCTTCCACGGTGTAGAAATTCAGCCGCACCGGAATGCCGAAACGGTCGCGCAGCGGATTGGTCAAAAGCCCCGCGCGCGTGGTGGCACCGACCAGCGTGAATTTGGCCAGCTCGATCTTGACCGAGCGCGCCGCCGGCCCCTCGCCGATGATGAGGTCGAGCTGGAAGTCCTCCATTGCCGGATACAGCACTTCCTCGACCGCGGGGCTGAGTCGATGGATTTCGTCGATGAACAGCACGTCGCGCTCTTCGAGATTGGTCAGCAGCGCCGCAAGATCGCCGGCCTTGGCGATCACCGGACCCGAGGTGGCGCGGAAGCCGACGCCGAGTTCGCGCGCCACGATCTGCGCCAGCGTGGTCTTGCCAAGACCGGGGGGACCGACGAACAGCACATGATCGAGCGCCTCGCCGCGCTTGCGCGCGGCCTCGATGAAGATCGAGAGGTTCTTGCGCGCCTGAGCCTGGCCGACGAATTCGGACAATAGCTGCGGGCGCAGCGCGGTGTCGCCGACATCGTCGCTGCGGCGCTCGGGGGTGACGATGCGGGAGGGCGTGGTCATGTGTCTAGTCGTAGGTCTTTCTCACCTCTTCGCCCAGCTCTAAGCCGTTTTCGGAAACAATGGCCGGAAAAACGACCTTTCATAACGCTTAAAGCAGCGCGTTTCCCTTGCGAAGGCTACCGCCTTCTGAACGTCCGGATCAGCGCCGGCATCCTTGCGATACTGTTCGTAGGCCGCGAGACTCGGAAAGCTGAACATCGCCAAGGCCACGTCACTATCTCCTTCGGACGGAAGAAAGTAGCCGTGATGGGTGCCACCGAACCGCGGCATCAGGTCAAGCCAC
>JBAQER010000250.1:0-6850 GCA_049286845.1 Bradyrhizobium sp. | reverse complement strand
GAGCTCAACTCCTGGACCGCACCGTTTGTGATGGCGACCATCAACACCCGCAACGTGCACCGCTCGAATGTCTTGATGGGCTTCCCCTACGGCAAGGACTTTGTTTACGACGAGATGGTGCTGACGGGGCCCGGCGAGAAGGGCGAGGAGACCGCCAGACGCGTCGCGGCCGCCATCAACGCGGAGAAGATGGGGCCATCCAGCGGGCCGAAGCCGGGCGAGGGACCTTCGAAGGAGGAGCGTGAGAACGGCTTCTATGATCTCTTGTTCGTCGCCTTTGCACCCGACGGGCGTCAGGCCCGCGCAGCGGTCAAAGGCGACCGCGATCCCGGCTATGGATCGACCTCCAAGATGATCTCGGAATGCGCGATCTGCCTGCTGCGTGACATGCCGGACGTTCCTGCGGGGATATGGACCCCCGGCGCTGCCATGGGCCACAAGCTGATCAAGCGGCTGGTCGATCACGCCGGGCTGACGTTCGCGATCGAGAAATAACGCGCGAAAGGATCACGCTGCACGCGGATCGTAGGCATACATCCAGTCCATGCCCCTGGCCGTGACCGGAAGCAGCAGCTTCAGCATGCGGTCGCGGATCCAGGCGCCGCTGGCGCTGAACTCGCGCTTGCTGTTGCCGTTGCGGCGGGCCAGCGCGACGATCTTTTCCGCGCGCGGGCGGCGCTCATGCTCGAAATTCTGGAAGGTCAGGCCGAGTTCCTGACCCTCCCGCATCAGCCGGCCGAGTCGCATGGCGTCCTCCAGCGCCAGCGAGGCGCCCTGGCCGGCATGCGGACTGGTAGCGTGCGCGGCGTCGCCGATCAGCAGCGTTCGTTTGTGCGACCAGGTCGGCAAGGTCGCGACGTCGAGTGTCGCGCTCACCACGATGTTTTCGGCTGCCTCCAGTAGCTGCAGGATCGGATCATGCCAGCCGGCGTGGAAGTCGAGCAAATGCCGCTTCAGCGCATCCTGGCTCATGGCGCGGAAGGTCGCCGCGTCGATGCCATGCCCTGGCTGCGTGCTCCACCACATCACGCCGTCATCGGGATCGGAGCTGCAGAAGCCGTAGCCGAAAAATCCGCTCTGCCCGAAGGTGGTCTCGACACGCTGCCCGATGGCGGTGTTGTCGAGCAGCGATCTCGGCACAAATCCGCCGAAACCGATCAGGCCGGTGTCGAAGGGTTTGGGGCCATCCGGGATCACATTGGCGCGCGCCGCCGAATGCACGCCATCGGCGCCGATCAGGAAGTCGCCTTCGGCGCTGCTGCCGTCGGCAAAATGCGCGACCACCGGCTGACCGGCGCGGTCCTCGATGCGCACCAGCCGTTTCTCGAAGGCGAGTTCGACGTTCTCGCACCAGGCCTTGTTGACGATCGCTTCGTTGAGGGTGGCACGGCGCATGTTCACCGCGGGCTGGCCGAAGCGCGCCTGCATCTTCCGGTTAATCGAGCCGAGCCGCATCCCGGACTGCGAATAGAAGTCGAAGGATTCGGCGATCGAACCGCGGCGGATCATCTCGTCGGCCAGTCCGATCTCATCAAGCACACGCATGCCGTTGGGCGCGATCTGCAGGCCGCCGCCGATGCCGGTCGAATAGGGCCAGGCCTCGAACACCTGCGCCTCGATGCCGGCCTTCCTGAGAAAGAGGCCGGCAACCGGGCCGGCGATGCCGGCGCCGATGATAAGGGCCTTGCGGGGTCGCCTGGTCATGGCTTGCTCCTGATGTCGCAGGGGTGGTAGGAAGGCACAGCAGCTAATTATCTTATGTACTAAGATATTTCTCGACTAAGATATGGAGCCGGGCTTGTCAAGACCGAAGACGCGCGCGTTGGTGGAGGAACTGGAGCACGCGGTGCGGCGGTCCTCGGCGCTCGGCGTGATTTTTGGGCAGACCGTGGCGAGCCGCGTCGGCATTTCGAGTTCCGACCTCGAATGCCTCGATTTCCTCAATCTGGAAGGTCGCGTCACCGCCGGCCGGCTGGCGGAACTCACCGGCCTGACCACCGGCGCCATCACCGGCGTGGTGGACCGGCTGGAGAAGGCCGGCCTGGTGCGCCGCGAGCGCGACGAGAGCGACCGGCGCAAGGTCTTCATAGCGACCGTTCCCGAGAACATCGCCAGGGTCGGGAAATTCTACGAGCCGATGCAGCGGGCGATGCTGAAGGAGTGGGAGAGCTATACGGATGCGGAACTGAAGCTGCTGCTGCGCTTCATGACGCACGGCTACAAGACGATGCTGGCCGCCATCGAGGAGCTCAAGGCGACGATGGAAGCGCCGAAGCCCAGGCGCGGCGGTGCTACGAAGCCGGCGCGGCGGCCGTGAGAACCTGCTATGCGGAGGTCGCCCTGTAGCGGTGCGCGGCGGCGAACAAGCCCCACATCGCCCCCAGCATCATCCAGAAATGCCGCCAGTGGTCGGTGTCGATGATGAAGCTCTCGCCGACCGTGCCCAGAAAGGCCGCGAATACCGCGAGATAGGCGCGCTGCCAGGGCACCCGGACGAAGACGTGCCGGAACCCCATGATCACAGTGATGAACACCAGCGTCGGATAGCAGATGCCCGAGATCCAGCCGCCGGACATGAAGGCGTTCAGATAGGAATTGTGGGTGTCCTCGGGAAAGTAGCGGTTGAACTGCAGCGGACCGATGCCGAACGGCAGGTCGAGCGCCATCTCGGCGCCGAGGATATGCCGCCCGAACCGGCCGAAGCGGCCCGAGTCATAGCTTTGGCCCAGGCTCGCGCGCTGCTTGAACATTTCGCCGATGGACTCGAACGACAGCAGGATGCCGACCAGCGCCACCACGATGACTACGGCGACCAGGGTCATGACCATGATGCGCGAGCGCTGCGCGTACGACTGGCTGGTCAGCACCATCAGCACCAGCATGAAGGCCGCGGTGATGACCAGCCCGCCCCACGCCGCGCGCGAAAACGCCAGCAGGATGGCTAGCGTCATGATGCCGAGCGCGATGGTGCTGCGGAGGGATTTTCCCAGGCGGTCCGACACCACGCTCTGCAGCGCGAACAGCGCCGGCAGTACCAGGAACGCTCCGAGCACGTTCGGATCCTTGAAGGTACCGCGTGCGCGGCCGTAGAGCGTCAGCAGGTCGTAGCCGCCGGGGACGAGGTTGAAATAGCCGGCGACGCCCGCGATCGCCGCGATCATTCCGCCCACGATCAGGCCGCGGCGCAGCATGTCGAGCCGGGCCTCGGTGTCTTCCGACACCACCATCGCAAGGAAGATCACGGTGACCGCCATGTACCAGGAGGTGGCGATCCAGTTGGGAACCCCCGGCCGGTCCATCACGGCGATGGCGCCGATCGAGTAGCCGACATTGAGCAGGAACAGCAGCAGCAACAGCGGTATGAAGACCAGCCGCAGCCGCAACCCGGTGGCAAAGAACAGGACGGTCGCCGTCAGCGTCGCCAGCTCATAGGGGCTGGGCTCGATGAACACGATCGCGCCGGAGGCGCCAACCAGCCACACCAGTGCGCGCTGCAGCGCCAGCACGCCGGGCGCTGCCGTCATCGACGGGAGGGAGTTCCCGGCTGTCGCCGCATACGCCAGTACACACTCGCAAACTCCTGAGTTTGATTCAGCAACGCTGAATCAGACTCATTCGTCATTTTTCGGGGGCATGATCTGATCCGAAAACCGGTGCCCACTTTTCGGGATCATGCCCACGCAACACGTACGCAACGAACAAAACAGCAGTCTAGTAGGCGTTCTCGCTCTTGGTCATCAGCGCCAGCGGCGTCTTGAGCAGGATGTAGAGGTCGAACAGCACCGACCAGTTCTCGATGTAGTAAAGATCGAATTCGACGCGCCTCTGGATCTTCTCTTCGTTGTCGATCTCGCCGCGCCAGCCGTTGATCTGGGCCCAGCCGGTAATGCCCGGCTTGACGCGGTGGCGTGCGAAATAGCCGTCCACCGCCTCGTCGAACAGCCGGCTCTGCAGCTTGCCCTGCACCGCGTGCGGCCGCGGGCCGACCAGCGAGAGGTTGCTCTTGAACACCACGTTGAAGAGCTGCGGCAGTTCGTCGAGGCTGGTCTTGCGGATGAAGCGCCCGACCCGGGTGACGCGGGGATCGTCCTTGGTGACGACTTTCGAAGCGGTCGGATCGGCCTGATGGTGGTACAGCGAGCGGAACTTGAAGACGTCGATGCGCTCGTTGTTGAAGCCGAACCGCTTCTGGCGGAACAGCACCGGCCCCGGGCTGTCGAGCTTGATCGCGAGTGCAACCAGCGCCATCACCGGCAGGGCGAACAGCAGGATGATCGCTCCGACGACACGGTCGAACAGGCTCTTCATCACCATGTCCCAGTCGGTGATCGGCGCCTCGAACACGTCCAGCGTCGGCACCTTGCCGAGATAGGAATAGGAGCGGGGGCGGAAGCGCAGCTTGTTGGTGTGCGCGGACAGCCGGATGTCGACCGGCAGCACCCACAGCTTCTTCAGCATTTCGAGAATCCGCGTCTCGGCCGAAATCGGCAGTGCGAACAGCACGAGGTCGACGCGGGTGCGGCGGGCGAATTCGACGATGTCGTCGACCTTGCCGAGCTTCGGGCTGCCGGCGCAGGTCTCGAGCGCGCGATTGTCGTTGCGGTCATCGAACACGCCGAGCACGTCGATGTCCGAATCGTCCTGGGACTTGAGCGCTTCGACCAGCTTCTCGCCGTTCTGGTCGGAGCCGACGATGATGGTGCGTCGGTCGAGCCGGCCGTCGCGCGCCCAGCCGCGGACCATCGTCCGCAGGAACAGGCGCTCGATGATCAGCGCGGCCAGCCCGACGAAGAAGAATGCCGAGAGCCAGAGGCGCGACACCTCGCCGCCGAGCTTGGCGAAGAACGAAGCGCCGATGAACAGCAGGAACACGAAGGCCCAGGCCGAGAACATCCGCGTCATCTGCCTGAGCTGGCCGCGAAACACCTGGACTTCATAGATGTCGGCGGCCTGGAAGCACACCACCGCGAGCGCGGTCATGCCGAAGATCGCCGCGATATATTCCCAGTGGAAGCCGGAGAGGCGCACCACATATCCGAAATAGAGTGCGATGCCGACAAAGCTGAGCAGCAGGAAGTCGGCGAGGCGCACCGCGCCCGCGATTACGATCGGCGAATAGGCGCGGCCTACCTTCTGCTTGGTAACGGCAAGGGCGGCCTGCGACAGCCGGCGGCGCCTTTCGACCGGAGGGCGATCCGCCGTGGCGGTTACTGCGGCCGCTGCCGCGGCATCTAACATCGAGCGAGCGTTGATCGGTTCCACTGTGTCCACATCCGTTCTTGCACAGGCATCTAGGCATGCGCGCGCCGAGGCGGAATTCCCCGCCTCACGGCTTAGAGGACAAATCGGAAGAAACGGTTAGTACTGGTAAGGGATGGTTAACGATTGGCAAACGCGTCGCGGTAGCCGGCCAGGACCCCTTCGACCATCGCCTTCTGCGAGAAGTGCAGGAAGATTCGTTCTCGCAGCGATCTGGCGCGCGCCAGCGCGGCTTCGGGGTCCTCCAGCGCGATTTCGATCGCGTCCGCCATGGCGCCGACGATGTTGGGGGCGAACAGTGCATCAGTGTGCTCGCCGAAGATTTCGGGGATGCCGCCGACATTGGCGGCCACCATTGGAATTCCCGCCGCCGCGGCCTCGATTACCACATAGGGCATCGAATCCCCGCGCGAGGGAACCACCAGCAATCTGCCCTTGGAGAAGCCGTAGCGCGCCTTGACGTGGCCGATGAAGCGGATGGCGTCGCCGAGGCCGAGCCGCTGGATCTGGGCTTTCAGGTTTTCCAGTTCCTCGCCGTCGCCGGCCAGCGTCAGCGTCACCGGCTTGCCGTCGGTGCGCAGCCGCGCCACAGCGTCGATCAGGAGGTCCGCGCCCTTGATGTGCCGAAACTCGCCGACATAGGCGACGTCGGTGGCGTCGGCCGCAGTGACGACGGGGTCGAACTCGTCGGCGGTGACGCCGTTGAACACGCAACGCACGAGGCCGGTGGGCACGCCGATGGTGCGCTGATAGGTGTCGCGGGCAAACGCGCTCTCGAACAGGAACAGGTCGGTCGAGTTCATCAGGGCGCGTTCGAGGCGGCTGTAGAGTGCGCCTTTCAGCGTGTTCAGGGGGTAGTGCAGCGAGCCGCCATGCGGGGTATAGACGCGGATGGTCTCTTTCGAACGGGATCTCAGGCGTATGAAGGCGCCGGCCTTGGCGCCGTGGCCGTGCAGCACGTCCGGCTTCAGCCGCTGGATCAGGCGCATGATATTCGCCCAGACCAGAACGTCGGTGGGAAACGGCTCGCGGTGAATCGCCAGACGATGGACGCCGAGCTTGAGGCGCGGCGCGATTTCCTTGAGGGCTGCTTCGGCGCGTTCGCCGCCGGTGAGGCTGTCGGCAATGATGCCGACATGGTGGCCGCGGTCGACCTGGCCGTTGGCGAGATCCATGATGTGCCGGAAAATGCCGCCGACCGGCGCGCGCACGGCGTGCAGGATGCGAAGCGGCTGACCTTCAATCATGGGCATGATCTAGAACCAGCGCTCGCCGACGAGAACGGTATCGCCGGGGCTGACCGCCGTGCCGAGCGGCACCACGGTCCGCATCGATCCCGAAGCGTCGGTGTGGGTGAGGGTGACGCGGTCGCGGCGGGCGCGCGGCGAGAAGCCGCCGGCGATCGCCACCGCGCTTTCGACGCTCATATTGGGCACGTAGGGATACTGGCCGGGGGCCGCGACTTCGCCGAGGATGAAGAACGGCCGGTAGGCTTCGATCTCCACCGCCACCGAGGGCTCGCGGATATAGCCGTTGCGCAGCCTGGCGGCGATCTCGGCGGCGAGGCCTGCGGGTGTCCGCCCGCGCGCCG
>JBAQER010000249.1:0-2047 GCA_049286845.1 Bradyrhizobium sp. | reverse complement strand
TCGCGAAGCCAAGTGGTCCATCAATGCGCGCCACTGGCCCGAATTGCTGGCGTTGGAATGCAGGCAGACGACGCCGCGTCCGGCGCCGGCCTCACGGAAGAAGGGAGCGGGGACCTGCATGGCGCTTCCTTGAAATTGCGCGGCTTACGTGGCTTCGATCTTATTCGCGACGTTATCCACCGACACGGAAACTTAGGCGTAAATAAAATCCGGCGGCGCGCCGTACTTCATGCCGGCTGCGACGCCGGGTCGGACTTCTTCGGCAAATCATCGGCCAGGTGCACCCATTCGACGTGGGTGTCGTAATAGCCGTGCGCTTGCGGCTCGCGATCGAGTGGATCCGTGAACAGCGCGCGGGCGATGTGCAGTTCGCCCGACCACGCCGGACTCCTGAAAAACAGCGGGCTGCCGCAGCGGGAACAGAAGCCCCGCTCGGCACCCCCGGAGGAACCATACCAGCGCAGTGTGGCGGCGGAATCTTCGATGGTGACCTGTTCGGCTGCCATACCCGCCCACGTGACGAAGGCGGCACCGTGGGCGCGCCGGCAACGGGTGCAATGGCAATGCGCGACCCATCGGGTGGGCAGCCGTGCCGTGAAGGAGATGCTCCCGCAAAGGCAGGAGCCGGACACCGAAGCTTCATTCATCGGATAAGCCTCATGTTCGAGCCACACCGGCTGCACCTCGCACCCGACGGGGGCTCCGGGCCGAAGAATAGCCCCTGCGCATTATTCTTGCATTCACCAGCGACCGCCAAAGGCACGTGAGCACGGCGACGCAGAGGATGAAGCGGCGTCTTGATTAGCGGGTCGGTGGCCAGGTCTTAGAAGGCTGACTCGGCAGAGTCGTCGGTATCGGTTGGGTCTGTTCGATTCACAAGACGGTTCGCGCGGCGCTGATGCTTCAGCAGAGCCACCAAGCTTTCGATGCCATCTCCGGTCCGGCCTGGGCGAGCCTCGTCCGCCTCAATCGGCAGAACGGTCGGCGGCGCGGAAGAAGTTTCTAACGTCATATGGCGTCGCACAGTAGCGCCTGGCCCGGAGTCAGTCTGTAGGACGATGCCGATGAGCTGTGCAACGTTGGCGTCATGCAACGCTTCTCATTCGGCACGTCTGAAGCGCCGCGTGTGGTCCGCCACCCGATGCTTCCCGTGACTTGGGGATTGACACTGTTGGCTACAGTAGTAGCATATAGTAACAAGTTGCAGCCGGAACATGAAGGAATTTCTCAGATGGACGCTCCACGAAATGCCTATTCGCTCGCTCTAGAACACGAAGACAGAACCTGGCAAATCCTTCATGGGATGCCGCGTTCCAATCCGCGATATCCGCAAGCGCTTTCCGACTGGCAAGCCGCTGCAGACCGCATCGGCTTGGAAGCGGAAAAGCTGTTAAAGCGGCACCCCAAGCCCCGATTCGTTAGCCTGGAAACGGCCGCCCCCGCGCTGCCTCCGGCATCTCGCCCTCACACGGCATCGCTACCCAAGTCTGGCCGAAGTGCGTTTCGCGGTCCAGATCGGTAATACCTTCATAGCCGTTCAGATCAGTCGGACTCAGCATTGCGACCCAAAACGCGAATCGGATCGCCTGGGAAGACTTGACCGCGTCATAAATGTGATATTGGGTTACATTAAGTAACTCAATGTAACTGCAACCTATGACTCAGATGCTAGGGTTCATCCTGGTAGGGATCGCGACCACCGTCGGCACATTCGCGGGGATTCTTGGAAGTCTGTGGTGGACGCGCCGCCTGGCCAAGCAGCGCAGGCGCATTCCAAAACACTGGCCACTTGATCCGCGAAGGATGGCCAGCTCCGCGGAATGCCGGGTCTGGCACTGGCTCAATCGAGTCTTTTTCGATCACCACGTCATGATCAAGATTCCGGTGACGCGCTTTACCTTGCCTGGCAGCAAAGAAAACAGCGCCCATTGGTATCAGCTGCTCAGCGGTGTCTATTGCACCTTCACCGTTTGCGCGTCCGACGGTCGTGTGGTCGGCTGCGTGGATGTGCTTGGGCCTAACGGCATTTCGCGCAGCAACCGTCAAC
>JBAQER010000248.1:0-5442 GCA_049286845.1 Bradyrhizobium sp. | reverse complement strand
CGCCTGAACGGCGGGAGCGGGGGCGGGCGCCGCCTTCGGCGCCGGCTCGGCAACGACATCGTCATCGCTGGAGCTCTTCGACTTGAAGCCCTTGAAGCCGCCGAAAGAAGAGCCGGAAAGGCTCGGCGCCGAGATCTGGATGCAGGACAGCGAGTCGCAATTGCGCGGCGCCTCGATGCGGATGCGGTGTCCCTCGATCTGGAAGGAAATCGAATTGCCGGCATGGGCCGAACTGGTGGCCATCAGCAGCGCGGCGAGAACAAAAAACTTCTTCATGTGAGCCTCCTGAAAGCGCCTGGTGAACTTGCCGTGGACCCTATGCCCGGCCAGAGCGCGGTTCTGTGATGCGCGTCACGAAACGAAGCGGTGGCGTTGGGCGCTCCGGCACGGTGATTCAAGTCACATCCAGTCCCGCTTCCCGGCGGTTAGTTTCGAGCCAAACCCGGGAGGCTCCGATGAAACGATTCTGGTTTCTCGTTGTGCTGATGGCGCTGAGTTCATCCGCCGATGCCGGCAATTCTCTGTCCTTCGTCGTCGGCGGGCACCGCATCCGCATCGAGGCGCCCCGGCATTGCCATTCCACCTCATGCGTCTCGGTATCGATCCCCGGCATCCATGAAACGCGCCGCCGGCGCGACCGGGATGACGACGAGCGCGATGGCGCCGCGCCAGTGAAGCCGATCGTGACGACACCGGCACCGGCCGTTCCGCCTGCGAGCAATCCTGCTGCCGCACCCATCGCCGCGCCGCCGCCGGCGGTTTTCAAACCGGCCGCCGCCGCGACACAGCAAGTCGCCGCGCCGCCTCCGGCCAGTGCGCCGCCAACGGCGCTTCCGCCGGTACCGCTTCCGCCGGCAGCGATGCCGTCGCTGCCGCCGGTCGAGCGGCCGGCTGAGGCCGCACGGCCCAGGCCGGAACCCGCGCCGCAGATTCAGAAAGCCTCGCATCGAATGGAAGACGAACCGGCCGATACGCCGCTCGGCGACTGGCAGAGCGAAGGCAACAAGGGAACCATTCGCATCGAACGCTGCGGCCGGGCGCTGTGCGGCTATGCGATCCATTCACCGTCGAACGACAAGGGCGAGGCGGTGCTGGTCAACATGAAGCCGAAGACTGACTCGCAATGGACCGGCAACGTCTACAGCCATGACAGCGGCGATACCTATTACGGCACCATGGCCTTGAAGGGAGCCAACTCGCTTCGGGTCGAGGCCTGCGCGCTGGGGCGGTTCTACTGTTCCGGCAATGTCTGGACCAGGATCGGCGGCAAGACGGAACAGCTGATCACCTCACGGCAGATATCGCCGCAGCCGCGGTCGTAACGACAATGTTTGATCGGCGGTGATCGACCGCCCATGAAAACGCCCGGCGGCTGGATCGATCCAGGCCGCCGGGCGCATGAAATTCCGTGTGGTGCCGGGCCCTAGAACATCCCAAGCACGATGGCGCCGACGAAGGCGATTACGACATATGCGGTCACAACGCTCATTCGGTTGACCAGAGTCACGAGAAATCTCCCTGTTTCACGTCACTGCCCGCTTTAACGTCAAAGTTAGCAAACCGTTCCGGACGGAAAAAGTCAGCTTTGCTGTCACTCGCGTCATCCGCTGCGATGCTGCACCGCCGTCAACGTGGTTAAAGACTCGTAAAATCAACGCATTGAAGAGTCCTTAAATAAATTCGTTGAAGTTCTCCGCATGACGCGCGGAGTTCGTTTGTATCTCGTCGGCTCCTTCGTCCTTGTTTCGTTGGCGGGCTGCGGCCGTGGATTTTTTTCCGCGGAGCGTGAACCGTGGCGGGCCGAGGCCGAAATCGCGTGCCTGAAGTCCGGCGCGGTGAAGGAAACCCCCGAACTGGTCCGCATCAGCCCGATTTCCGGCCCCGGCGCTTGCGGGGCGGAATATCCGCTCAAGGTGGCCGCGCTCGGCGAAAGCAGTGGCACCTTCGGTTTCGCCGACGACCTGCGGCCGCCCGGCAGTATCGGGAATCAGCCGCGTTGGCCGGTCGCGCAGCAACCGGTTTCGCAGCAGCCGCTCCCGCCGGCACGCGCCTCCTCCTATCCCGTCGAACCGATGCGGCAGCCGGGCTATGGCGCGGCTGCGGGCGGACCGATTTCGCTCGCCGCTCCCGGGGTCGCGCGCGAGGAGGACGATATCGACCTGCCGGCCGAGGGCACGCCGGGGCCGGCCTATCCGCAGCGCGATCGCTATTCGGCGCCTTATCCGGAGCGCCCCGGCGCGCCGCCGGCTCTGCCGCGGCTCGGACCGGCGCAGGGCAATTCCGTTGCCGGTTTCGGCCCCGTCTCGATGAAGCCCGCGGCGACGCTGGCCTGTCCGATCGTCTCGGCGCTCGATCGCTGGCTCGCCGATTCCGTGCAGCCCGCAGCATTGCGCTGGTTCGGCACCCGCGTGGTCGAGATCAAGCAGATCTCCGCCTATTCCTGCCGCGGCATGAACGGCAATTCGCGCGCGCATATTTCCGAGCACGCCTTCGGCAATGCGCTCGATATCGCCGCCTTCACGCTCGCCGACGGTCGGACGGTGACGGTGAAGAACGGCTGGAAGGGCATGCCGGAAGAGCAGGGCTTTCTGCGCGACGTCCAGGCCGCCGCCTGCCAGCAGTTCAACACCGTGCTGGCGCCCGGCTCCAACGTCTATCACTACGATCACATCCACGTCGACCTGATGCGCCGCGCCAGCCGCCGCATCATTTGCCAGCCGGCCGCCGTCTCCGGCGAGGAGATCGCGGGCCGGGCCGGGATGCGCAACCCCTATGCTTCGCGCGAACCCTACGTGACCGGATCGCTCGGCGGCCGCAAGACCCTGACGCACCGGCGCAAGGCCAGCGAAAAGGTCAACGAGGAAGACGAGTTCATGGACGACTAGGCGCGCGAAGCCTGCGCCGCAATCCGTGCTACACTTGGGCCAAGGGATTGCGAATACGCAGCCCAACTGCATTGCGACCGAGGAGCGGAATGATGACCGACAGCATCATGTTTCACGAGGGCAATCGCCGACTGCAGGATCAATTCGACAGCCGCCGCATTTCCGACCGCCTGGAACAGTTCGCCCGCAAGGAATTCACGCCCGACGACCGGGCGTTTATCGAGCGCGCGCCGTATTTCTTTCTTGCCACCGCAGACGCCGAGGGGCGGCCCGATTGCTCCTTCAAGGGCGGCATGCCGGGGTTCGTTGCCGTCACGGGGCCGTCCGAGCTCGCGTTCCCCGACTACGACGGCAACGGCATGTTCAAGAGCCTGGGCAACATTCTGGTCCATGCCGACGTCGGCCTGCTGTTCATCGCCATGCATGGAAAGCCGCAGCGCCTGCGTGTCAACGGGACGGCGACGGTGAGCCGCCAGGACCCGCTGCTCGCCCGCACTGTCGGCGCCCAGCTGATCGTCCGTGTCACGGCGCGCGTGATCTTTCCGAATTGTCCGCGCTATATCCCGGACATGCAGTTGATGGATCCTTCGATCTACGCGCCGCGATCGGGATGCGATCCGCCCGAGCCCGCGTGGAAAGGCTTCGACAGCTTCAGGGACTGCGTGCACCCGCGGCAACCGACCTTCAAGGGGTGACTTCAATCGGAAGCGATCGCTCGCCTGACGGCGGCCTTCGCGGAAAGCTCATCAGCACGGAGGAACTTCGACATGCGTTGGGTCAATATGGCTGTGATAACCATCCTCGTCGTCGCGGCGCTGATTTTTGCCGTACAGAATTTTCAAAGCGTGACGGTTTCTTTTCTCAGCTTCAGGATCAGCGCACCTCACGCGTTTCTGGTTGCGATTATCTATCTGCTCGGCATGATCACCGGCGGCAGCCTGTGGGCATTGATGCGCCGTGTATTCGAGGGAGTGCGATCATAACAATTTGAGGCCCGGGGGCCGATGCCGAAGGGACGCGCCTGATCCTAATGAACCGTCCTGGGTTGGCAATCCATCTGATCGACGAGCGAAACAGCCGCATAGAGCCGATAGAGCTCGGCTTCCAAATGCTCATTGACCAGTAACAGAGCCTCGAGCGCTCCGTGCATGTTGCCATCGCAGGATGCGATGATTCTCTCGATAACGATGTCGGTTCGTTTGGAAGGCATTACAATCCCCTGCTACTCATACTCGCCCGTTAGAGAGAGAGGGATTGGGGCGGAATTCTGCGCCCGGGAAGATCATTTGGTGAGCCCGTAGAACTACGGGGGCGCTGGATGGCCGGAACGCAAAGCCAGCATTGGTGGCCGCCGCCCGATCCACGATCGTCAGGGTTGAATCGTGAAGCCGCCCGCAAGGCGCGGCTTTTGTGTCGATCGCCTCGAGGCCCGTCCTAGCCGGCCGGCAGCAGCAGCTCGGCGAGCCGCCGCCGGTGATGGGTCGCGTCGCCGAAGGCATATTGCAGCCAGAGCGCGCGGCGCAGATAGAGCTGCGCGTCGCAATCATAGGTGAAGCCGAAGCCGCCGTGAAACTGCACGGCCCGGTCGCCGGCGTAAACGAAACTGTCTCCCGCCTCGACTTTCGCCATCCGCAGCGCGACCTCGGCGTCCTCGCCGGCGGCGAGCAGGGAAGCTGCGTGATAGACGTGCGAGCGCGTGCGCTCCAGTCCGACCAGGATCTCGGCGCAGGTATGCTTGAGCGACTGATAGCTGCCGATCTTTCGCCCGAACGCCGATCGCGTGTTGAGATATTCGACCGTCGTCTCCAGCGCGCCGGCAATGCCGCCGGCGGCCTCGGCCGCGGCGAACAGCAGCGCAGCGTCGCTGATGGCCCTGAGCGCGGCGCGCGCCTTCTCGCCGGTAATCAGCGAGGAGACGGGAACGCTGACGCCGTCGAGCTCGAGGCGCCAGGCGCGGCGGGTCTCGTCGATCACCGTCTCGCGTGTCCTGCGCTCGCGCGGCAGATCGGCTGCCATCACGATTGCGAGCGCCGGCGCGCCATCCAGCGCAACCGACACCAGAACGAAGTCCGCCACCGCAGCGTCGCAGACCAGCGTCTTGGTGCCGCTCAACCGCGCCGCATCGGCTGCGATCACAGCCCGGCTCTCCACATGTTCGAGATTCCAGTCGCCGTCGCTTTCGAACAACGCCACCGTGCCGATCGCACCATTGCAGATCTTCGGCAGCATCTCGCGCTGCTGTTGCTCGCCGCCGCCGGCCAGCAGCGCCTGAATGAACAGCTGCGTTGAGATCAACGGCGTGCCGGCGAGGTGACGGCCCATCGGCTCGACGATCACCGTGACATCCGCAAGCGAGAGCCCGCTGCCGCCGAAACGCTCCGGCACCGCAATGCCGGGCCAGCCGAGCTCGGCGATCTCGCCCCAGAGTTCGCGGTCGAACCCGGACTCCGAGGCGATCTGCCGGCGCACGGTCGCGATCGAGCTTTTCTCGCGGAAGAAATTGGTCGCGATGTCGAGCAGCATGGCCTGCTCGTCGGTGAAGGTGATGGTGTTGCTC
>JBAQER010000247.1:0-4611 GCA_049286845.1 Bradyrhizobium sp. | reverse complement strand
GAGCAGGTCTGGGCGCGCAAGATCAATCGACTCGAAGAGTTCAGGGCAATTGAACTGATCAGGAATAAGGACAATTCTGCAATTGCCGGCGCATTGTTCATCGACATGCGCACCGGTGAATACGCTCTGGTGCGCGCCAAGGCGGTGCTGCTCGCCACCGGCGGCGGCCCGACCATGTACAAGTTCCACACGCCCTCTGGCGACAAGAGCTGCGATGGTCTGGCGATGGCGCTGCGCGCGGGCCTCTCCCTGCGCGACATGGAGATGGTGCAGTTCCATCCGACCGGGCTGCTCGCCGGCACGCATACGCGCATGACCGGCACGGTGCTCGAAGAGGGGCTGCGCGGCTCGGGCGGCTACCTGCTCAACGGCGCGAAGGAGCGCTTCATGCCGCGCTACGATCCGAAGGCCGAGCGCGCGACGCGCGATTTCGTCTCGCGGGCGATGTTCGCGGAGATGAAGAAGGGAAGTACGAGCCCGAACGGCGGGCTCTACATTTCCATGGGTCATCTGGACCGGGAAATGGTCAGGAAACAGTTCAAGGGCATGGTCGAGCGCTGCGCCGACTGCGGCTTCGATCTCGCCGGCGGCCTGGTGGAAGTGGTGCCGACCGCGCACTACATGATGGGCGGCGTGGAATTTGCCGCCGATTGCAGCACGGAGCTGCCGGGACTGTATGTCGCGGGCGAGGACGCGGGCGGCGTGCACGGCGCCAACCGTCTCGGCGGCAACGGCGTGGCGAACTCGACGGTGTTTGGCGCCGTGGCCGGCGACGCGATGGCGGGATGGGTCGGCAAAGAGGGCTTCGGGGACGTTGACAGGGCGTCAGTCGAGAGAGCTATTCAGGTCTGCGAACCCAAGGTATCGAAGACGCACGGCTCTCTGGAGCCGGTGCGTGAGCGCCTCTACGACGTCATGTGGCAGAAGGTCGGGATCATCCGCGATGCCACCGGACTGCGCGCTGCGCTGTCCGAATTGAACGTGCTGGAAAGCGAGCTTAACGTCACCGGAATCGCGGATGCGAACCGTGCCTTCAATCTTACCTGGCACGACTGGCTCAACCTGAAGAGCCTGGTGCAGACCAGCCGCGCGATCGCCGAAGCGGCGCTGGCGCGCACCGACTCGCGCGGCGCGCACTTCCGGGAGGATTTCCCGGATTCCGGTCCGCTCGAGCAGTCCGCCTATACCAGCCTGCGCAGCACGGATTCCGGGCTGAACATGAAGCTCAAGCCCGTGGCGTTCACGCGAGTGCGCCCGGGCGGGACGCTCCTGAAGGACGCGTTGTAATCATGGCGGGCGATATTTCGAGCCCGCTTGAAGGCGTCACCACCCCGGAGAAGACGCCGCTGATCACGCTCGCCATCTGCGTCACTTTCCATTATGTGGAGAAGCGCCTGCAGTACCTGGCGGCGCTGAGTTCCCGCTTCGGTTCGCTCGCCAGATCGGTCATGGCCACCATCGTGACGAATACCGGCTCGCCGGAGGACCATCGCCAGATCACCGAAGTGTTCAGAAAGGACCGCATCGACGTTTCGATCTTCACGCCGACCGGGCTCGGGCATCCTTTCCTGCTGCCGTGGTCGCATTTCGCGATCATGCGGGAACGATTCAGGGACGCGTCGATCACCCATTTCCTGTACCTGGAAGACGATCTGCTCTGCACGCAGGAGCATATCAACTACATGCTGGAAGCACGGGAGATGCTGCGGCCGGTGGGGCTGATACCCGGCCTTTTCAGGGTGGAGCAGAACCCCGACGACCGCGAGTGGTACAGCACCGACCAGCTGGACCGGATCGATATCAGCCGGTGTCCGAGGATCGCGCTACCCGTCGACAACGGGCTGGGTTTCATCAACCTGCCGCTTCCCTATCAGGGCATGTACTTCCTCGACCGCGAACTGATGGCCGAGCATCTGAACGGCCCGTCCAGCATGCCGGACTTCGGGAACTGGCACATTCGTGAAAAGGCGGCACAGGGGCTGACCTTCGCGCAGGTCCCCGGGGGTTTCAGCTCGCGCGTGATGGTGCCCTACTACGAAAAGGAAAAGCGCGTTGCGCAGTGCTGCCTCCTGCACCATATGACGAACAGCTATGTGCTGCAGCCCAATTCGCCCTACGCCAAGATCAAGGTCAGGGACATCTTCGTGTGAACCTCGCGGGCCGCTGCCGGAGCCCGCGCGAACTGCCTATCCGTCGGCGACCTTCAGCACGAGCTTGCCGAAGTTCCCGCCGCTGAACAGCTTGTTCATCGTGGCGGGGAAGTTCTCGATGCCCGGCACGATGTCTTCGCGCGACACGAACTTGCCTTCCTTCATCCACTGCGCGATGTCCTTGATCGCCACGCCGTAGCGATCGGCGTAGTCGAACACCACCATGCCCTGCATGCGGGCGCGGTTGACGAGGAGCGACAGGTAGTTGGCCGGGCCCTTCACCGGGGTGGTGTTGTTGTACTGCGAGATCGCGCCGCAGATGACGATGCGCGCGCCGCGGTTGATGCGCGTTAGGACCGTGTCGAGGATCTCGCCGCCGACGTTGTCGAAGTAGACGTCCACGCCTTTCGGGCAATGCTGCTTGAGGCCGTCACGCAGATTTCCGGTTTTGTAGTCGATGCAGGCATCGAACTTGAGGTCGTTCACGACGAAATCGCACTTCGCCTTGCCGCCGGCGATGCCCACGACGCGGCAGCCTTTGATGCGCGCGACTTGGCCCACGGTCTGGCCTACGGCGCCCGCCGCGCCGGACACCACCACGGTCTCCCCCTCCTTAGGCTGGCCGATTTCGAGCAGGCCGAAATAGGCGGTCATGCCCGGCATGCCGAGCGCATTCAGCCACTGCGCGGGCGTGCCAAGGCGCGGGTCGATCCTGTTCAGGCCGATCTGCTTCGCGTCGGCCACCAGGCAGTATTCCTGGATACCGAATCCGCCGGCTACCAGGTCGCCGACGGCAAACTTCGGATTCTTCGACGCGATCACCTTGCCCACGCCGATCGCGCGCATCACTTCGCCGATGCCGACCGGCGGGATGTAGCTGCGGCCTTCGTTCATCCAGCCGCGCATGGCCGGATCAAGGGAGAGCTGCAGCACCTTGACCAGCAGCTGCCCGTCGGCCGGGTCGGGCACGGGCTCGGTGGCGAGTTTCCAGTCGCTCGCCTTGGCGAGGCCGACCGGGCGCGCCGCGAGGCGGTATTGGCGATTTTGAAGTGTCATTGAATGGATTTGAAAAATTTCCGTCCGGCTATCCCAGATGTTTCCTGAAAAATTCGACGGTCCGGCTGCGCGCGAGCTTGGCCGCCTCCGCGTTCCAGGAGCCGCGCTGGTCGCAGTTGAAGCCGTGGCCGGCGCCCGCGTAGAAATGTGCGGTGATTTCGGGATGCCTGGCGACGATCTCCTTCGCCTGCGCGAGCGTCGGCGACTGGTCGAGTTCGCCGAAGTGGCACATCGTCGGCACCTTCGGATTTTCGCCGATGAAGCCCGGCATGCCGCCGCCGTAATAGGGGGCCGCGCAGGCGAGGCCCTTGGCCTGCGCCGCGGCGACCCAGGTCACCGTGCCGCCGAAGCAATAGCCGACGATGCCGACCTTGCCGCCCTTTTTTGCCTCGCCGATCGCCGCCTCAACGTCGAGCACCGCCTGCTTCCAGTCGAGCTTCTGCATGATGGCGACGCCGGCCTGGATCTCCGGCTGCGAGTAGCCCGTGTCGTAGTTGCGCTGGGCGCGGTCGAACATCGCCGGCGACACCGCCAGGTAACCATCGGCGGCGAAGCCGTCGGTGGTCTGCTGGATGTGGCTGTTGACGCCGAAAACTTCCGGGATGACGACTACGCCGCCGCGCGGCTTGCCGGCAGGTTGTGCGACGAAGGCCGCCAGTTTGTGGCCGTCTGCGGCCGTGAGTTCAACGAACTTGCCCATGGGTGTTCCTCCTTTAGAATGAATATTATGAAGAAAAAAGCCGGCGAATTGCTGCGGCTCGCGCGAAATGCGCTTGAAAAAGCAGGCGCCAACCCGGTCATGGCCGAAGCCGCCGCGAAGCACCTGCTGCGCGCGGAGGAGCAGGGCCTGCCCACGCACGGCATGTCGCGCGTGCCGTTCTACTGCGGATTCCTCAGGAACGGCCGCGCCGACGGCGCCGCGCATCCGAAAATGGTCGCCGACCGCGGCGCGGTCTGCCTGATCGACAATTGCGACGGTTTGCCCTACGAATCCAGCGCATGGGCGATCGAGGATGTGATCCAGCGCGCGCGCCGCAACGGCATCGGCTTTGCCGGCATCACCAACAGCGCGCACGTCGGCGTGCTCGGTATCCACCTGCTGCCGGTGGCCGCCGCGGGCATGGTCGGCGTCGCTTTCACCAATTCGCCGGCGGCGATTCCGGCCTGGGGCGGCAGGAAGGCGCTGTTCGGCACCGACCCGGTGGCCTTCGCGTTCCCGCGCAGGGACGGCGATCCGCTCGTCATCGACCTCGCGCTCACCACGGTGGTGCGCGGCAAGATCATGCTGGCGATGCAGAAGGGCGAGAAGATCCCGGAAGGCTGGGCGCTCGACCGACACGGCAAGCCGACCACCGATCCGCGCGAGGCGATCGAGCAGGGGAGCCTGTTTCCCATCGGCGGCGCC
>JBAQER010000246.1:0-4822 GCA_049286845.1 Bradyrhizobium sp. | reverse complement strand
CAGTTCAGCCGGGCCGGCCGATTGTCCTGATCCGCCTCGGAGACGGGCGCAGCGAACGGCGGCGCCGCCGGATTTGACGGAGTTGCCTCCGCCGGCGCTGCGGCCTGCGCCGCGGCGGCACGCTGATGGCCGCGATACGCCCTCCAGCCCAGCGGCAGGCTCAAGAGATAAAGCGCCGACCCCGCCGACAGAATGTGCCAGGGATAACCGATCAGCAGCGCCACGAAGAAGATCACCGAGACGAACACCGGCAGCACCATCTCCGGCGGCACCCGCAAGCGCACGGTCTTGCCCGAAAATACCGGCAGGCGCGACACCATCAGGAATGCGATCAAGAGCGTATAGAACGCGGTCAGCATCACCGGCGGCGACGGCATGCCGAGGAAAGCGAGATAGATCGGCAGCAGCACCAGGATCGCGCCGGCGGGCGCCGGAACGCCGGTGAAGAAATTCGCCGCAAAGGCCGGCTTGTTCGGATCGTCCATGGTGGCGTTGAAGCGCGCCAGCCGCAGCCCGCCCGAGATCGCGAACACCATCGCCGCGATCCAGCCGCCATTGTGCAGATCGTGCAGCTGCCAGAAGTACAGGATCAGGCCCGGCGCGACGCCGAAATTGACGAAGTCGGCGAGACTGTCGAGTTCGGCCCCGAACTTCGACTGGCCCTTGATCATGCGCGCGACACGGCCGTCGATGCCGTCGAGTACGGCGGCAAACACGATCGCGGCGACCGCCAATTCCATCCGCCCTTCCGTGGACAGGCGGATCGCGGTCAGCCCGGCGCAGATCGCCAGCAGCGTGATGACGTTGGGCACCAGCATCCGTACCGGGATCGGGCGAAACCGGCGGCGGCGCAGTTCCGGATTTTTGGGATCGATGGGCGTCAACATTGAATACATATAGCAAGCGGAGGGCCGTTCCGCCATCGCGGCGTCCGGCCAGGGCGACCGCCAGTTCCAATGGTTAATCGGCCCGCCAGGTCCGGCCGCCGTCGCCTTGCCTGAAATCGGCCAAAACAGTCTCCCCGGCCACCGCGGTCTGGCCCACCGAGACCAGCGCCTTGCCGCCTTCGGGCAGGTAGACGTCGAGCCGGGAGCCGAAGCGGATCAACCCGAACCGCTCGCCGGCGCCGATCGACTGCCCTTCGCGGACAAATGAGACAATACGCCGCGCCACCAGCCCCGCGATCTGGACCACGCCGATGCGGCCGTTCGGCGTCGAGATGACAAGCGAATTGCGCTCATTGTCTTCGCTCGCCTTGTCGAGTTCGGCGTTGATGAAGGCGCCCGGCCGATACGCGATGCGGTCGATCCGCCCGGTCACCGGGCTGCGGTTCACATGGCAGTTGAATACGCTCATGAAGACCGAAATCCGCAGCAGCGGCCGGTCGCCGAGACCGAGTTCGGCCGGCGGCAGCACCATCGAAATCAGCGAGACCCGACCGTCGGCCGGCGAAACCACGATGCCCTCGCGCACCGGCGTCACCCGCACCGGATCGCGGAAGAACAGCGCGCACCACACCGTCAGCACGGTGCCGATCCAGCCCAGCGGCGTCCAGATCCAGAACAGGATCAGGCTGACCAGCGCAAAGCCGCCGATGAAGGGATAGCCTTCCGGGTGGATCGGCGGAATCTGCGCGCGGATGGAATTGGCGATGGACATCAGGGCTTCACTGTCATTTGTCCCCTCTCCCGTTGCGGGAGAGAGATTGGTTTTCGGTCATTCCGCGGCAGCCGGGGTAACCAGCACATCGTCGACCGGCGGCGGCGCCCGGTTCGGCGCTTCGTTGTCTTCGGCAATCCGCGCCAGTCGCTCCCGCGCCTCCTGGGCTTCGCGCTGCCTGTTCCACATACTGGCATAAAGTCCGCCCGATGCCAAAAGCACGGCGTGAGTTCCGCGCTCGGCAATGCGGCCCTGATCCAGCACGATGATTTCGTCGGCGCCGACGATGGTGGACAGCCGATGCGCGATCACCAGCGAGGTGCGGTTGCGCGACACCCGCTCCAGCGCTTCCTGGATTTCATGCTCGGTGTGACTGTCGAGCGCCGAGGTCGCCTCGTCGAGCACCAGGATCGGCGGCGCCTTGAGCACCGTGCGCGCGATCGCGACGCGCTGCTTTTCGCCGCCCGACAGTTTCAGGCCGCGCTCGCCGACCTGGGTCTCGTAGCCCTTCGGCGACATCCGGATGAAGGGATCGATCTGGGCGAGGCGCGCGGCCTCCTCCACTTCGGCGTCGGTCGCGTCCCAGCGGCCGTAGCGGATGTTGTAGCGGATGGTGTCGTTGAACAGCACGGTGTCCTGCGGCACCATGCCGATGGAAGCGCGCAATGAGGCCTGCGTGACCTGCCGGATGTCCTGGCCGTCGATCAGGATCCTGCCGCTGGAGACGTCATAAAGACGGAACAACAGCCGCGAGATGGTCGACTTGCCGGCGCCGGAGGGACCGACGATCGCGACCGTCTTGCCGGCCGGCACCTCGAAGTTGAGACCCTTCAGGATCGGGCGCTCGGGGTCGTAGGCGAATTGCACGTCGTCGAACCGCACATTGCCCGAGGTCACGACCAGCGGCGTGGCGCCGGGCACATCCTTGATTTCGGGATGGCGCGACAGCACGCTGAACATCTTCTCGATGTCGATCACCGCCTGCTTGATCTCGCGATACACCATGCCCATGAAATTCAGCGGCTGGTAAAGCTGGATCATCATGGCATTGACCATGACGAAATCGCCGACCGTATTGGTGCCGTTGCGCACGCCGATCGCGCACATCAGCATGGTCGCGGTCAGGCCAACCGTGAAAACGACCGCCTGCCCGGTATTGAGCACCGCCAGCGAAGTATAGGTCTTCACGCTGTTGCGCTCGTAGCGCTCCATCGAATGGTCGTAACGCTCGGCCTCGCGCTGCTCGGCGCTGAAATACTTCACCGTCTCGTAGTTCAACAGCGAGTCGATCGCCTTGGTGTTCGCCTCGGTATCGGAATCGTTCATCTTGCGGCGAATCTCGATCCGCCATTCGGTCGCGATGTAGGTATAATACATATAGATCACGACCATGATCAGCGTGACCAGCACGTAGCGCCAGTCGAACTGCCACAGCAGCACGGCCATCAGCAGCGAGACCTCGACGATGGTCGGGACCAGCTGCAGGATCACCATCCGCACGATGATCTCGATGCCGGAGCGGCCGCGCTCCAGCACCCGCGTCAGGCCGCCGGTCTTGCGCTCCAGATGGAAGCGCAGCGACAGCTCGTGCATGTGGATGAAGGTGAGATAGGCGAGCTTGCGCACCGCATGCATCGCGACACGGGCGAAGATGCCGTCGCGCCATTGCGTCAGCACCGCCATCAGTACGCGCATGGCGCCATAACTTGCGGTCATGATCAGGGGCGATGCGATCAGCCACAGCGTCCAGTTCGAGGACTGCACCGGGGCGGTATCCGCCCCCGTCAGCGCGTCGATCGCCCATTTGAAGGTGAACGGCACCGACAGCGTCGCCAGCTTCGCAGCCAGCAACAGCACCATCGACCAGACCACGCGCATCTTGAGATCAGCGCGGTCGCCGGGCCAGATATAGGGCCACAGATGCGCCAGCGTCCCGATCAGGGTCGCCTGTTCGACGGATTTGCCGGAAGGGGGCGTCGTTTCGCCGGCGTCCCGGTTCGAATGACCGTGAGCCATTAATCGAGAGCCTGGCGCAAAACGGCGCGCCGATCAGGCGTCGCGCGGGTTTCCTGGTTGGTCTTCATTCTGCCCGTCATATAGAGCGTTTGAGTGCCGCTTGCATCCTCAAGAGAGGCAATTCTTTCGCGATTTGCCCAGATTTGCGGGACAATTCAATCGCCCTTGCGAATCAGCCCGCCTTGACGCCCCTACGTTGCGGTGCCACATGCCCAATATGAGCATAATCAAAACCGTCTGTGTCTATTGCGGCTCCGGCCCCGGCACAAATCCCCGCTTCGTCGAAGCCGCCATCGCATTCGGAAAGGCCCTCGCCAAGGACGGCATCCGCCTCGTCTATGGCGGCGGCTCGGTCGGGCTGATGGGCGCCCTGGCCAAATCCGTACTCGATCACGGCGGCATCGTGACCGGCATCATCCCGGAATTCCTCACCGGCCGCGAAAACGCGCTGAAGCGCGTTCAGGACCTGATCGTCACCCCCGACATGCACGAGCGCAAGCGGCTGATGTTCGAGCACTCCGACGCGTTCGTGGCGCTGCCCGGCGGGGTCGGCACGCTGGAGGAACTGGTGGAACAACTGACTTGGCAGCAACTCGGCCGCCACAACAAGCCGATCCTGCTCGCCGACATCGACGGCTTCTGGGAACCGTTGCTGGCGCTGCTCGCGCATATGCGTGAGACCGAGTTCATCCGCCCCAACCTGCAGGTCGATATCCTCAAGGCCGAGCGCGTCGAGGATATCCTGCCGCGCCTGCGCGCCGCCGCGGCGCGTGCGCCTGCCATCGCCGAGGCACTGACACCCGAATTGGCAAGAAGGCTTTAGGAACTAGCCAACCTCGTCCTTGGGAAACGTCACGGCCTCGATGCGGTTGCCGTCGGGATCGATGAGCTTGCTCATACGTGGCGCCCCTAAGCTCAGATCAAAAAAAGCCCGGCATCAAGCCGGGCTCTCAATTTTAAGGTAGATGTCGATCTAGTTGCCTAACCGATAGTTCACGCCGACCCGGAGAGCCTGCATCGTATCCGTGGCCGCATATTGATTGAAGCTGGCGGCTCTGAGAGGACTGAGGTCATGCGTCCGAGCGGTGGGCGTCATGACATGGAGATACTCGGCTTTCACGGACCATGGCCCGGCGAAGGCATATTC
>JBAQER010000245.1:0-5436 GCA_049286845.1 Bradyrhizobium sp. | reverse complement strand
GTGCTGCCGGGCATCAACGGCATCGAGGCCATCGGGCGAATCCGCAGGCTCGGCGCGCCGTTCGGCCGCATTGCGATCATCGGGGTGTCGGGGCGCGGCGACGACGAGGCGGCGTCGCGCGCGGCCGGCGCCGATGCCTTCCTGGTCAAGCCTGTGAGTCCAAGGGCTCTAGCGACTGCGCTGCTTGAAGCGACACGCCGTGCGGCAGCCGCGACTTGATGATCGCCGCGTTCAACTCGCCGCCATACACGAAGATCGCAGCGATGAAATACAAGAACACCAGCGCGATGACGACCGATGCCAGCCCCGCATACATCGTGACGTAGTTGTTGGCGAAGCGGGCGAGATACTGTCCGAACCCGATGCCCGACAGCAGCGACGCCACGAAGGTGAAGATGATGCCGGGCAGGATCTGCAGAAAACCGCGGCGGCCGGCCGGAAGCCAGGCGTGCAGGATGAACAGGGCGATCACCAGCGCCAGGATGGTGATGGTGTAGCGCGTGACGTTGAGGAAATGTTCGTTGGTCTCGACGATCAGCGGAATATGGCGCCGCGCCGCCTCCAGCATCAGCGGACCGAGCACGATCAGGAAGGCCATCGCCAGCGCCGTGAAGGCCGCGATCAGGGTATAGCCGATCGATTCCAGCCGCAGCCAGTACCAGCCCCGCGGCTCGATCACCGAATAGGCGCGGTTCAGTCCGACGCGCAGGCTCTCGACGCCGTTCGACGCAAAATACACCGCGAGCACGAGGCCGATGGTCAGAGCGTCGCCGCGGGTCGTCGTCAGCACGTCGTGGATCTCGCCCGACAGCGAATCCGCGACCTGCTTGGGCCAGACCTGCAGCAACAGCCCCACTGCCTGGTCGGCGAGTTCCTTGGAGCCGAAAAAACCGGCCAGCGACGTCAGCACGATCAGGAACGGAAACAGCGCCATCAGCGCCGACAGGGCGATATGGCTGGCGATCGCCCAGCCGTCATCGGCGAGAAACGTGTAGAACGCATCCATGACGACCAGGTAGACGTAGCGAAGATGCCTCACATTTCACCTTGATGGAGCGGGCGACGCGTTCAACCGGCGACCTTGCTAGCTTCTGATATTATTGGACAAAAAGCCAGATCGTTGCGCCGGGGGCGGGCCCGGTCTTATGCGTGGCGGACCGCCCGATGCGATGATATGTAGCGCCGATGGCATCATTCCTGAGCACGATTCTTCTTCCCGTCGCAGTCGCCGCCGTTGCGCTGGTGCTGCTGCTAGGCCTCCTCAACATGATGAGGGGCGGTTCGCCGAACCGGTCGCAGAGCCTGATGCGATGGCGGGTATTGCTGCAATTCGTCGCGATCGTCATCACCATGCTCGCGGTCTGGGCGATGGGCCGCTGAAGGAGGAAACCATGGTCGTCCTCAATCGTATCTACACCCGGACCGGCGACGACGGCACCACGGCGCTCGGCAGCGGCGAACGGCGCCCGAAATACGACCTGCGTATCGGCGCCTATGGTACCGTCGACGAGACCAACGCCGCCATCGGCATCGTGCGGCTGTATCTCAAGGACGCGCGCGAACTCGATGCGATGCTCGGCCTGATCCAGAACGATCTGTTCGATCTCGGCGCCGATCTCGCAGTGCCTCAGCGCGAGGGCAAGGCCGAGCGCCTGCGGGTGCTGGGAAGCCAGGTCGAACGCCTCGAGCGCGACATCGACGCGCTGAACGCACGGCTGGCGCCGCTGACCTCATTTGTGCTGCCAGGAGGCACTCCGGCGGCGGCGCATCTGCATCTGGCGCGCACCATATGCCGCAGAGCGGAACGCATCATCGTGGAACTCGCGGCCCGGCCCGACGAGCCGGTCAGCGAGGCCGCGATCCAGTATATGAACCGCTTGTCGGATTTCCTGTTTGTCGCCAGCCGTTCCGTCAATGATAACGGCGCGGGGGACGTGATGTGGGTACCCGGCCAGAACCGCTAAAGCAGCCATGTCCGGGGGTGATTTTTGGCTTTCGCGCGTTGACCGCCGATAGCGGGACCTTTAGGTTCCGCGCCCAAGCTGATCCATACCCCAAAATGCAAGCGAAAGAGGGTCGATGAAGGTTCTGGTACCGGTAAAGCGGGTGGTCGATTACAACGTCAAGGTTCGCGTCAAGAGCGACGGATCGGGCGTCGAACTGTCCAACGTCAAGATGTCGATGAATCCGTTCGACGAAATCGCCGTCGAGGAGGCCCTGCGCCTGAAAGAGGCCGGCAAGGCTACCGAGGTCGTGGTGGTATCGATCGGCCCGGCGCAGGCGTCCGAAACCATCCGCACCGGTCTCGCCATGGGCGCCGACCGCGGCATCCTGGTCAAGGCGGAGGGTAATGTCGAACCGCTGGCGGTGGCGAAGATTCTCAAGGCCGTGGTCGACGAAGAAAAGCCCGGCCTCGTCATTCTCGGCAAGCAGGCGATCGACGACGACTCGAACCAGACCGGCCAGATGCTGGCCGCCTTGCTCGGATGGTCGCAGGCGACCTTTGCCTCCAAGCTCGAAGTCGACGGGTCCGATTTCAAGGTGACGCGCGAAGTCGACGGCGGTTTGCAGACCGTGAAATTGAAGGGACCGGCGATCGTGACGACCGATCTGCGGCTGAACGAGCCGCGTTACGCCAGCCTGCCCAACATTATGAAGGCCAAGAAGAAGCCGATCGCCGACAAGAGCGCCGCCGATTACGGCGTCGACCTGACGCCGCATCTCGAGGTGCTCAAGACCTCGGAGCCGCCGGGCCGCAAGGGAGGCGTCAAGGTCAAGGACGTCGCCGAACTGGTATCGAAGCTCAAGACGGAAGCCGGGGTTCTCTGATGACTACGCTGTTGATTGCCGAACACGACAATGCGTCGATCAAGGACTCCACCAACAAGGCGCTGACCGCGGCCGCCGCGCTCGGCGCCGACGTGCATGTGCTGGTCGCCGGCGAAAACGCCAAGGCCGCAGCCGACGCCGCGGCCAAGCTTGCCGGCGTCAAGAAGGTGCTGCTGGCCGACAACGCCGCCTATGCCCATGATCTCGCCGAACCGCTGGCGGCGCTGATCGTGGCGCTGGCGCCTTCCTATGACGCCTTCGTCGCGCCCGCGACCTCGCGCTTCAAGAACGTGATGCCGCGCGTCGCAGCCCTGCTCGACGTGATGCAGGTGTCGGAAATCATCAAGGTGGTTTCGCCCGATACCTTCGAGCGGCCGATCTATGCCGGCAACGCGATCCAGACCGTGAAGTCGAAGGACGCCAAGAAGGTCATCACGGTGCGGACCTCCACCTTCGCCGCGGCCGGCGACGGCGGCAGCGCCAGCGTCGAGAATGCCGCTGCGGCGGCCGATCCCGGGCTCTCCAGCTTCGTCGGCGAGGAGGTCGCCAAGAGCGACCGTCCGGAACTGACCTCGGCGAGGATCATCGTCTCCGGCGGCCGCGCCATGCAGAGCCGCGAGAATTTCGCCAAATATATCGAGCCGCTCGCCGACAAGCTCGGCGCCGGCGTCGGCGCCTCGCGCGCCGCGGTCGATGCCGGCTATGCGCCGAACGACTGGCAGGTCGGCCAGACCGGCAAGGTGGTGGCGCCCGAACTATATGTCGCGATCGGCATCTCCGGCGCGATCCAGCATCTCGCCGGCATGAAGGATTCCAAGGTGATCGTCGCGATCAACAAGGATGAGGATGCGCCGATCTTCCAGGTCGCCGATTACGGTCTGGTCGCGGACCTGTATCAGGCGGTTCCGGAGCTGACCGAGGCGCTCGGCAAGCTCGGAAAGTAACGACGATTCCAACAACCGGCCGGATGGATCGGACTCCGGCCGGTGTTTATGCAAAAGTGGGCGGACGCGCGAGCCGCGTCTCCCCCGGTGAGATGACAAAATGTCGGTGATGATCAACAAGGTCGGCGTGATCGGCTCGGGCCAGATGGGCAACGGCATCGCGCATGTGGCGGCGCTGGCCGGGCTCAAGGTGGTGCTCAATGACATTTCCGAGGATCGCCTGAAGTCCGCGATGGCGACCATCAACGGCAATCTGTCGCGCCAGGTCGCCAAGAAGATCATCAGCGAGGACGCCCGCAAGCAGGCGCTGGAGCGGATCGTTTTCACCGAAACCATGGTCGGGCTCGCCGCCTGCGATCTGGTGATCGAGAGCGCGGTCGAGAAGGAAGAGGTCAAGCGCACGATCTGTCACGATCTCTGCGCAGTGCTGAAGCCGGACGCGATCGTCGCCTCCAACACCTCCTCGATCTCGATCACGCGGCTGGCCGCCTCCACCGACCGGCCCGAGCGCTTCATCGGCATTCACTTCATGAATCCGGTGCCGCTGATGGAGCTGGTCGAGCTGATCCGCGGCATCGCCACCGACGACGCCACCTTCGAGGCCGCCAAGGAATTCGTCACCAGGCTCGGCAAGCAGATCGCGGTGTCGGAGGATTTTCCGGCCTTCATCGTCAACCGCATCCTGCTGCCGATGATCAACGAGGCGATCTACACGCTGTATGAGGGGGTCGGAAACGTCGAGGCGATCGACGCGGCGATGAAGCTCGGCGCCCATCATCCGATGGGCCCGCTGGAGCTGGCCGACTTCATCGGGCTGGATACCTGTCTGTCGATCATGCAGGTGCTGCATGAGGGGCTGGCGGACTCCAAGTACCGGCCGTGCCCGCTGCTGGTGAAATACGTCGAGGCCGGCTGGCTCGGCCGCAAGACACAGCGCGGCTTCTACGACTATCGCGGCGAAAAGCCGGTCCCGACGCGCTGAGCAAGCCACCCCGGCGTGCGCGCTGCCATTTCCAGCATTCGTTAACCCCCGCCCGGTAGGGTCCCGGCGTTGGGGGGCATGCGTATGGATATGATGGCAATGGTGAGCAGCCTTCTCGCTGCTCAGGCGGGCAGCACCCGGATGCAGGTGGCCGCCTCGATCATGAAATCGAACGCCGATGCGGAGAAATCCGCTGTGATGACCCTGCTCGGTGCGGGCCAGAACTCACCCGCCAATCTCGGCCCCGGCATCGGCGGCAATCTCGACATTTCGGCCTAGAATCCATTCTTCCGTCATTCCGGGGCGCGCGGTAGCGCGAACCCGGAATCTCGTGCCGACAATCTCGAGATTCCGGGTCCCCTCGCTTCGCTCGCGTCCCGGAATGACGGGGCTAGCTTGCCGGCGCCAGCGCCGCCCTGATCAGCTTGACGGCGTCGTCGCTGGCCCATTCCGCGGGTCCGGCGATGGTGGCGATCTCGCAGCCCTGGCGGTCGACCAGCACCGAGGTGGGCATCCCCAGCGCCCGGCCTATGCCCTTAAGATCCTGAAAAACCTTGGCTTTCTGATCACTGAAATAGCCGAGCCGGGTCAGATTGGCCTCCTTCAGGAAATTCTTCGGCTTTTCGGGGTCGCGGGTGTCGATATTGATCGCCACCACCTCGAAATCGGACCCCCCGAGCT
>JBAQER010000244.1:0-1773 GCA_049286845.1 Bradyrhizobium sp. | reverse complement strand
GACGTGGACCACCCCCTGCAGTGAATTGCGGATTGCGTCACCCATGAGGCCGAAGACGATTCTGCTCAGCAGTTTGCGATCGGTGCGCACGACAATATCGTCGTAACTTCCGGACACCACCAGCTTCACCCCGTGGCTGTCGGCCTGCGAGCGCAACGATGCCGCGATCGCCTCCACCAACCCATTGCATAGTGTCGGTTCGCGCTTCGGATCCGGCACGGTCATCTCAATCCAGCGGCGTGATGCCATGGCGGATAGCGTATTTCACGAGATCCGGCAGATTGTCGACGCCGAGTTTGCGCATCAGCCGCGCGCGATAGGTCTCCACGGTGCGCGGCGAGAGCCCGAGCAGCGTCGCCACTTTGGCGTTCGACTTGCCCTCGACCACGAGCTTGAGTATTTCGCCTTCAATGGCGGTCAGCGCTTCGCCCGTCGCGTAGCTCGAATCCGAATGGCTTTTCTTATTTTTGTCCAAGATCGCGGTTTTCGCGGGCAACATCGCGAGTCCGAATCGTAGGGGGTGAACGCGAGCTTGCACATCGTGGAACTACGATACGGCGCGAGACCGCCCGCGCAGCTGCGCCCCGCCGCGCGGCTAGTCGAGACGGACGATGCCGTTGCGTATGGCGAACCGGATCAGCCCGGCCATGTCCTCCAACTGCAGTTTCGCCATGAGGCGACTGCGGTACGTCTCCACGGTGCGGGTGGAAAGCCCCAGCAGCATTGCCGCCTCGGCGCTGGATTTTCCTTCCGCAACCAAGCGCACGATCTCCCGCTCCGTCGCCGTCAGATCTCCTCTGGTGCGACCGCCCTCCTGCACACTGGCCGTGTTGACGACGGCGGCGACCCCGGGACCCAGATAGCGCGCCCCGCCGGCAACCGCGTGGATCGCGGCGAGGATCTCCTCACCGGAAGATTCCTTGTGCAGGAAGCCGCGCGCGCCAGCGGCCAGCGCGCGCCGAACGACATTCGTGGATCCATGCATGGAAAGAATCAGGACCTTGGTCGCAGGCGATGTGCCGGTAATCGAGCGTGTGGCCTCGATGCCGTTCAATCCGGGCATCGATATGTCCATCACCACGACTTCCGGGTGCGTTTCCGTTGTCTTTTCGACCGCCTCGCGGCCGTCGTTGACGGCCGCAACGACGCGGATGCCGGGGTCGGTTTCGATCAACCTGCGCAGGCCGTCCCGCAGCACGCCATGGTCGTCGGCGAGCAGAACCCTGATCACCCCTGCCCCAACGCAATAGCGCACGCGACCCGCGTGCCGGTGCCCGGCAACGATTGCAGCCGCAATTCGCCGCCCAGCGCAATGGCGCGCTCGCGCATGATCTCCAGGCCGGACCCCGACTGGCTTTCGCGGCGGCTGGTCTGCTCAAGGTCGAATCCGCAACCGTCATCCTCCACGACGAGCCGCGCCTTGCGAACGTCGACCTTCAGCGTCACGCGCACCGACTTCGCATCCGCATGCTTGGCGACATTGGCCAGCGCCTCCAGGCAGATCCGCAGCAGCGCCTCCTTCACCTTCAACGGCAGCGTGTCGCGTGACGGCACCGAATCGACGTTCACCAGGATGCCGGTACGCGCCTCGAACTCCCTTGCATGCTGGTGCAAGGCCGTGACCAGGGGGACGCCGTCCAGTTCAGGCTTGCGCAACCCGCCGATGACCTCCCGCAGCGATTTCCCGGCCCGCCGGGAGATCACCAGCGCCTCATCCAGCCGATCCTCGAGCCACCGCGGACTCTTCGCGCGCCGCTCGATGCGCATCAGGTC
>JBAQER010000243.1:0-1995 GCA_049286845.1 Bradyrhizobium sp. | reverse complement strand
GTGAGGAGCGCGGCAACGCCGCGCGTCTCGAACCATGAGGCCCGGGACCGTGCGGCCTGATTCAATTCAAACGAAAAATGCTCTAACGTTGCCGGCCTGCGGGTACGACGCCCCGGCCGATCGGTTGCGTTGCCAGCGTCGGTGTGCCGCGAGGCGGCTTGTTGTCATCCGGCGGCTGCCCCATCGCCATGATCGCGGTGCCCATCGCCGTGGATCCAAACGTCACGACGAAGCCGAACAGCAGCAGCCCGAGCGCGGTGCCGGGCGAGCTATCGGCGAAGATCAGGTCGCGCAGGCCCGCCGGATTGAGCGCCAGGAGGCCGCCGACCAGGAGCGCCGCCAGCGCTATTCCAATGCCGAGGTTGATCGCGAGCAGCCGGAACAGCGGCACGCGCAGGAATTGGAACCGGCGGGGCTGCTGCTTCTTGTTTCGCGCGTCGTTCGGCATGAGGAGTGCCTGCATTGCTTCCATGCCAAGTTTATCACCGGTCTGTGGCCGGTTGAAGCACTAACGGTCGCCTTCTTCAGGCCGCCTGCGTTTTCGGGTTCCCTGTGCTAATGTCAGTGATGCGCGGGCCGGGCCCGCGCCTGACAAGGACAAGAGTCCATGCCGGCTATCGCCTACTCGCACGCAAGCCAGGGAACTTCTTCCTCATGATCAGGAGCAAGGCACTTACCACAGCCGCTTGTTTATCCCTGGCCATGCTCGTCTGCCTGAGTCCACTTGCCGGCGCCGCGCAATGCGGCAGCACGGCCGCCGGTTACGAAGGCTGGAAGCAACAATTCGCCGGCGAAGCGAGGGCGAAGGGCATCAGCGCCTCGACCATCTCGGCCCTGATGGCGACGAACTACGCGCAAGCGACGATCAACGCCGACCGGGGCCAGCGCAGTTTCAATCTCTCGCTCGACCAGTTTCTCGCCAAGCGTGGTGGGGCGACCATCGTCGCGCGCGGACGTTCGCTGAAGCAATCGCAGGGAGCGCTGTTTGCTTCCATTCAGCAGCGCTACGGCGTGCCGCCGGGACCGCTGCTCGCCATCTGGGGAATGGAGACGGGTTTCGGCAGCCAGCGCGGCAATCAGAACATGCTCGCGTCGATTGCAACGCTGGCCTACGACTGTCGGCGCTCGGCCTATTTCACCGAGCACCTTTACGCGGCGCTGCAATTGATCGATCGCGGCGCGCTCTCGCCGGCCCAGCGCGGCTCCATGCACGGCGAGGTCGGCCAGACGCAGTTCATGCCGAAGGCCATCCTGGCCTATGGCACCGGCAATCTCGAGAACGCCGCCAACGCGCTGACCTCGACCGCGAACTTCTTGCGGGCGCATGGCTGGCGTGCGGGCGCCGGATACCAGCCGGGCGAACCCAACTTCGCCGCCATCCAGGCCTGGAATGCCGCCGGCGTCTATCAGAAGGCCATCGCCCTGATGGGCCGCCAGATCGATGGCGGCGAGTGAGAGCCACCCCGTCGTCCCTGCCTAGTGCGCAATTGCGCACGGGAGCAGGGACCCATAACCACCGGCGGCAATTGGTGAAGCGAAGCCGGCAACCATTCCGCTTTGACAACATCGGCCGCGGCGCCGCGATGAGCGCAATTGCGCTCACGCTGGGGTCCCGGATCGGCGCTCGCGTTGCTCGCTTGTCCGGGACGACGGGTTTTGATCGAGACCGGTGAATACATCTGCCACACCCCGTTTTTCATGGCATGATCGGAACCAGCGGTAACAAGGGATTCGCATGCGCAAGTTTCTTCTGGCAGTTGTGTTCGGCACCGTCATCGCCACTAGCCCCTCCCATGCCGCCCGCTGCGGCGGCGATTTCAACTCATTCGTGGCGGCGATGTCGGCGGAGGCGCAGGCAGCGGGGATTTCGCCGGCGGTGATTTCGCAGGCGCTGGGTGGCGTGACGCAGGATCCGGCGGTATTGAATTTTGACCGGCGCCAGCGCGGCACCTTCAACAAGACCTTCGAGCAATATGTCTCGACCCGGGTCGGTCC
>JBAQER010000242.1:0-8445 GCA_049286845.1 Bradyrhizobium sp. | reverse complement strand
GAAGTGCTTAGCTAATCCCCTTGAAGGGGAATCGCAACCGCCCGGCTTGTTGGCTGCCATGCTTTAGCAGATTGGCTTCGCCCACGCATTTCGCCCTCCCCAAGCCCGCTTTGCATACCTGATCTTGAATGGCTCGAAGTCGCATATCCGCAACGCCACCCGTTCTCGGCAAACCGCTGAAGCGGGCGTTCCTTGCCCGCAGCGTGCACGAGGTCGCGCCCGACCTGATCGGCGCGACGCTTTTGGTCGACGGCGTCGGCGGCGTCATCGTCGAGGTCGAGGCCTATCATCACACCGATCCGGCGGCGCATTCCTTTCGCGGGCCGACGCCGCGCAACCTGGTGATGTTCGGTCCTCCCGGCTTCGCCTATGTCTATCGCTCCTACGGCATCCATTGGTGCGTCAATTTCGTCTGCGAGAAAGAGGGCTCGGCCAGCGCGGTGCTGATCCGCGCGCTGGAGCCGACCCACGGCATTGCCGCGATGCGCCGCCGCCGCGGCCTGCAGGACGCCCGTGCGCTGTGCTCGGGACCGGGCAAGCTGACCGAAGCGCTCGGGATTACCGGCAAACACAATGGACTGCCGCTCGATGCACCGCCGATCGCGCTGCATGCGCGGGCGAAAAAGCCCGACATCGTCGCAGGCGTGCGGATCGGAATTACAAAAGCGGTGGAACTGCCGTGGCGGTATGGGCTGAAGGGGTCGAAGTTTCTCAGCAAACCGTTTTGATACGAGGCGTCCCTATCCTGCCACGCCATGACGACGGAGGGCGTGACAATCCGGTATCGCGCCGCCGATTCGAACGCGGATGGTTGGCGTCGACGAATGCGCGGTCGCCTCTCGCGCTGACCGGCATGGACTATCCGGAACAGCATGTATGCCCGTGCGGCACAACTTGTTGCGATCTTGCGACTAAGCGGCGCGAATATCGCGTTTGCAACGTTCCAGGTACGCGAATGTTTTGAATTCGGCGTCCGGGCCTGCGTAGGGTGCGGCAAGCACATGCCCTTTGCTGCCCGGAGACGTCGATATGAAGCGGACTTTTATAGCGTGCGTTGCGGCCGTTGCAGTCTGGAGCGCGCCCGCGCACGCCGCCGATCCCGGCTGGACCGGTTTCTACATCGGTGCGAACGGCGGCTACGGCTGGAACAGCGCCAGCATATCCGATGCGCCCGGCGACCAGAACACCAACTATGTCTTTCTGGGGCAACCCAACGTGGCATCGTCCTCGGCATCCTTCGACGGCACGGGATGGCTGGGCGGCGTTCAGGCCGGCTACAACTGGCATCTTAATCAACGGTGGTTGGCCGGCGTCGAAGCCGACTTCGACTGGTCCGACATCGGCGGCAACGGCTCGGCGCCGACCGTGATCTTTCTCGGCAACAACCCGGCGACGCTGAACGTCAGCCAGAAGGTCGAGTGGTTCGGAACGCTGCGCGCCCGCGTCGGCTATCTGGCGTCAGCCGACCTCTTGCTGTTTGCGACCGGCGGCCTCGCCTATGGCAAGGTCAACGAAAGCGCGAGCATCGTGCTTCCGCCGGGTGTCGCGAATTCGCAGGGCAATTTCGGTACCGGCTACGCCTGCGGCGGCGTGTACGGCGACTCCACCTGCTTTGCCGGTGCCGGATCCCGCACCTCGGCGGGATGGACCGCGGGCGCAGGCGCGGAATACCGGTTCAGCCAGCACGCCACGGTAAAGCTCGAATATCTTTACGTGAACCTCGGAAGCAATACGTTCCTCGTTCCGGCGGCGCATGCCGGCGCCTTGAGTCCGAGCGTCCTGAACGCTTCCGGAGAGGCCGCCTTCAATCTGGTGCGCGTCGGGCTGAACTACCGGTTCTGACCTCCTCACACCGGATGATGGCAGACCGCCTCGATCCGGTTGCCGTCGGGGTCTCTGAGGAACGCCGCATAATACGAGGCGTGGTAGCTGCGCGGGCCCGGCGGGCCGTCGTCACTGCCGCCGGCAGCGATGCCCGCGTCCCAGAAGGCATCGACCTGGGTCCGGCACTTCGCCTTGAAGCACCAGTGGCGGCCCGGCGCGTCATCGGGCTTCTCCCCCTTGCGGATCGAGATATAGATCCGCTCGGGGTAAGCCGGCCGCGCCCGCTCGCCGTAGCCCAGCCAGTCGTCGCGGCGCCCGACCTTGACCACGCCGAGCACCTTCATGATCGCGTCGTAGAACGGCTCGGCGGCGGCGATATCAGAGACGGTGATGGAGACGTGGTCCAGCATCGAAACCGTCAGATCGCGTTCTTGAGCCGCTCCAGCGCCTCGAGGATCTTGGCTTTGCGCGCCACCGCGGCTTCGCGTTTTTCTTTTTCTTCCTCGACGATTTCTTCCGGCGCGTTGGCAACGAATTTCTCGTTGGCAAGTTTGCCATCGACGCGCTTGATGTCGCCTTCCGCCTTCGCCAGTTCCTTGTCGAGCCGGGTTTTCTCCGCCGAAAGATCGATCACGCCTTTCAGCGGCAGGGCCGCGACCTCGCCGCGCACCAATAGTTGCACCGCGCCTTCCGGGGCGCGCTCGGCGAAGGAGATGTCGGCGAGCCGCGCCATCCGCTTGACGACGTCGTTCCAGCGTTGCGCGCGCGCCTTCGTTTCAGGCGATGCGCCGGCCAGCACCAGCGGCGTCAGCGTCGCCGGCGTGATATACATTTCCGCGCGCACCGAGCGGATCGCGGTGACGAGGTCGACCACCCAGCCGATCTCGGCTTCGGCGGCGGGATCGCTGAAGTCGGCGGTCTCCAGCGCCAGAAGCAATGGCGGCACCAGCGCATCGTTCGGGCTGGTCGTCGTCACCACGGCCAGTTGCTCTGCCGTCAAGCCGCCGGCCTTGCGCGGCCATTCCGTCAACACCAGAAGCCCGTCACGCCTGGCCGTGACCGCCCAGAGTTCTTCGGTGATGAAGGGCATGAACGGGTGCAGCAGTTTGAGGATTTCGTCGCGCGCCCACGCCACCATGGCCCGGGTCTCGGCCTTGGCGGCGCCCTCCTCGCCCATCAGCACCGGCTTGGCGAGTTCGAGATACCAGTCGCAATAGACGTTCCAGACGAAACGGTAGATCGAGGCGGCGGCGTCGTTGAAGCGGTAGGCTTCGATCGCTTCGGTCACTTCGCGCGTGGTGCGCGCGGTCTCGTGCGCGATCCAGCGGTTCAGCGTCTCCTTCGCTTCGGTGGCGTCGAAATCCGGCGGCAAGGCGCAGCCGTTCATCTCGGCGAAGCGGCAGGCATTCCACAGCTTGGTCGCGAAATTGCGGTAACCCTCGACACGGCTCGAGGCGAGCTTGATGTCGCGGCCCTGCGCCGCCATCGCAGCCAGCGTGAAACGCAGCGCGTCGGCGCCGTAATCGTCGATCAGGTGCAGGGGGTCGATGACGTTGCCCTTCGACTTCGACATCTTGGCGCCCTTTTCGTCGCGGACGAGGGCGTGGATGTAGACGACAGGGAACGGCACGTCCTTCATGAAATGAAGGCCCATCATCATCATGCGGGCAACCCAGAAGAAGATGATGTCGAAGCCGGTGACGAGAACGTCGGTCGGGTAATAGCGGTTCACGTCCGTCTCGTCGTCGGGCCAGCCGAGCGTCGAGAACGGCCACAGCGCCGAGGAGAACCATGTGTCGAGCACGTCCTCATCGCGGGTGATGAAGCCTTCGCGCTTGGCCGGATCGAGCGCCATCTCGCGCCCCTGCTCCGGCGTGATGACTTCCTGCTCCGCGTAATAGCCGAGCGCATTGCCGACCGCTTCCTCTTCGGTCTCGGCGACGAACACCTTGCCGTCGGGCCCGTACCACGCCGGAATCTGATGGCCCCACCAGAGCTGGCGGGAGATGCACCAGGGCTGGATGTTTTCCATCCACTCGAAATAGGTCCTTTCCCAGTTCTTCGGCACGAAGGTGGTCGCCCCCGAACGCACCGCCGCGATCGCCGGCTGCGCCAGGCTTTTCGCGTCGACATACCACTGGTCGGTGAGGTACGGCTCGATGACGACGCCGGAGCGGTCGCCATGGGGCACCATATGCGTGTTCGGCTCGATCCGCTCCAGGAAGCCGAAATCCTCCAGCCGCGCCACGATCTGCTTGCGCGCGGCGAAGCGCTCGACGCCATGCAGTTCGTCCGCAAACTGGCCAGCGCCTTCCGGCAGTCCGCGCAGATAGTCCTCGTTGTCGGTAAGGGCGAGGCAGCCCTCCTGATCGAGCACGCTGATCTGCGGCAAATGGTGACGGCGGCCGACCTCGAAATCGTTGAAGTCGTGCGCCGGGGTGATCTTCACCGCGCCCGAGCCTTTTTCGGGATCGGCGTAGTCGTCGCCGATGATCGGGATGCGGCGGCCAACCAGCGGAAGAATGACACGATGGCCAATGAGATGTTTCAGCCGCTCATTCTCGGGATGCACCGCGACCGCGCTGTCGCCGAGCATGGTTTCGGGCCGCGTGGTGGCGACGACGATGAAGGTCGCGGGATCGTCCGGATTGAAGGTCTTGCCCTCGATTGGATAGCGCAGATACCACAGGCTGCCCCTGACCTCGACCTGTTGCACCTCGAGATCGGAAATCGCGGTGAGCAATTTCGGATCCCAGTTCACCAGCCGCTTGTCTTTGTAGATCAGGCCTTCGCGATGCAGTTCGACGAACACCTTTGCGACCGCGCGCGACAGGCCCTCGTCCATGGTGAAACGCTCGCGCGACCAGTCGCAGGAGGCCCCGAGCCGCTTCAACTGGTTGACGATGACGCCGCCGCTCTCGGCCTTCCACTGCCAAACCCGCTCGAGGAATTTGGCGCGGCCCATGTCGCGGCGGCTCGGCTCCTGCCGCTCCATCAATTGCCGCTCGACCACCATCTGGGTGGCGATCCCCGCGTGATCGGTGCCGGGCTGCCACAGCACGTCGCGGCCGCGCATCCGCTCGAAGCGGCAGAGAATGTCCTGCAGGGTGTTGTTGAGCGCGTGCCCCATATGCAGCGAGCCCGTCACGTTGGGCGGCGGGATCACCACGGTGAACGGCCTGGCGTCACGACGCTCGGGCCGTCCGGCCCGGAACGCCCCGCTTTCCTCCCAGATTCGGGCCATACGGGTTTCGATATCGGCGGGCTGATAGTTCTTCTCGATCATCGGAGGGCAATTCTTTTGGGCTATGGAACGGGTTAGAAAGCCCCCGGAACGCGCCAAGTCAACACGACAGGCGCGCCGAAAGCCGCATTAGGCCGGATCTGGGACTGAATGAGCGCCGGCAACGTGCCCGCGGTGGTGCCCGAGCGCTAGCGCCCGCGCGAAACCCGCTCGATTTCCGCTTTCACGATGCGCTCCACGAGGCCCGGCAGATTGTCGTCGAGCCAGGATTTCAGCATCGGGCGCAGCATTTCCTTGACGAGGTCTTCCAGCGTCCGCGCATTGTTGCTCAGCACGGTGTTGGCGAGCGTGTTGAAGGCGGATTCGACCGCCGACACCGTCGAGCGCGACAAGATCTGCTGCGGCGGCGCCGTTTCGAAGGGCGGCAGCTCGAACGCGGGCGGCTGCTGGATCGCTCGGGCAGCGGCGGTTGCGGATTCGACCGCCGACACCGTCGAGCGCGACAGCATCTGCTGCGACGGCGCCGTTTCGAAGGGCGGCGGCTCGAACGCGGGCGGCTGCTGAATCGCTCGGGTAGCGGCGGTTTCGGTGAATTCCAGATCGTCCCTGGGTTCGATCGTCTGGAACGCAGGTTGCGGCGGCGGTTCCGACACCGCCATCTCATCGGTCAGTTCGAACACATCGCCGTCGGGCTGCGGTGGCCTGATCTCCTCCGCCGAGGTCGCTTCATCGAGCCCGTTCAGCAGCGCGTCGATGTCGTCCTGGCTGTTCGAGGCAGCCGGCGCCGGTGCGGCGGGAGGCGGCGCAGGCTTGGCCGACGGCGGCGCGGCCTTCGCCGCGGCGGCTTGGGCGGCAGGGATGGCCGACGGCGGAATATCCTTCATCACGGGAGGCTTGGCTGGCGTTGCCGCAGGCGTCTCCGGCTTTGCCGCGGCTGGCGGGCTGGCGGGCTTTTCGGCGGCCGGCGGCTTCGCCTCATCGTCGGCAATGATGCGACGGATCGACGCCAGAATCTCCTCCATCGAGGGTTCTTGGACCTTTGCAGGCTGCGTCATCTCCGACTCCACATCATCAACGGCCTCCTGCGCGTTTTATACCAAGCAAGACGGGATTTGCCGCTCCCCGCGATGCCGCCCGGGATTTTCATCGCACAAGCCCGACTTGTCCCCAGATCAAGCGCCATCAGAGACGTCGCGCCGGATCTCGCCCCTGCCCAAGCACCGAAGAGCATCGCGGCCGAGTGGTGCCGGCTTCGGCGCGAATCGCTCTGCTGCCTCATGCAAAGGTATGTCAGGGCAACAATTGATTGCAACGCTCAAGCACGCGTGCCCTCGGACAGAAGCGCAAAGCGCGTCTTCGCGCAGACGATCCGAGGACATGCGCGGCTTGAGCCGCGGATGTCGACGAAGCGATCAGCGGCCGTCGGGATTGCGAACGCCGAACCAGCTGTCGCGAACCTGGTGATAATGCACGCTCGGATCGTAGACGGTGGTCGGCAGATTGAGCACCTGCGGCGACAAGCGCCCCACGGCGTTCAACACGGCGTAGGAGGCGACCACGCGATCATGCTGCGCAGTGACCAGTGCAACGCGGGCGTTGACCAGCGCCTGCTGCGCGTTCAGCACGTCGAGCGTGGTGCGCTGGCCGGCCTTGGCCTCTTCGCGCACGCCGTTGAGCGCGATCTCGGAAGCCGTCACCTGCGACTGGGCGGACTGGACCTGCGCCTTGCCCGCAACCAGCTGTCCCCATGCCGTGACCACGTTGGCGCGGGCTTGGTCGCGGACCTGCTCGAGATTGAGGCGCTGCTGCGCCAGGGTTTCCTTGGACTGACGGATCAGCGAGTACTCGGCGCCGCCCTGATAGACCGGGACCGAAAGCTGCGCCACCGCCGCAGCGCTAAACGACCGGTAGATCGTCATGGTCTGTTCATAGGACTGCTGCACCGAAGCCTGCAGCGACACCGTCGGCAGCAGCGCGCCCTCGTTGACCTTGACCTGGAGATAGCTGACATCGATGCCGAACATAGCGGCGGTCACGTTCGGATTTTGCGTCAGGCCCACTTCGACCGCCGACGGCAGCGTTCCCGGCAGGAAGCGATCCACCGGCGAGCCCGGGGCGAGAGCCTCGGGCTCGTTGCCGATGATTTGGCGGAATTTGGATCGCGTCGTCGTCAGATTGGCTTCGGCCGTCAGCAATTGCGTCTTGCCGGCGGCGAGTTGCGCTTCCGACTGTGCGACGTCGGTACGCGTGACCTCGCCGACGTTGAAGCGGTCGCGTGTCTGCTTCAAGGTCTGTTCGAGAACGCGGACGTTGCTCTTCTGAACCTCGACGATCGCGGAGTCGCGCAGGTAATCCATGTAGATCGTGGCACCCTGCAGCAGCACCGTCTGTTCGAGCACCCGCAACGCCTCGCGCGCGCCCGAGACCTGGCTCTCCGCCGCGCGGGTCTTGTTGGCGGTCTGCTGGCCGTTGAACAGCGTCTGCGAGACGGTGGCGCCGACACTGCGCGGCGCGTTGGCACCGTGAATGTTGGTCCTGACGATCGTGGTCGGCGTGCCGCCCGAGGTCGTCAGCGTATCGGTGTACTGGTAGCCGGCGCTGCCGGTGACCGCGACGCGCGGGCGATAGCCCGACAATGCCTGCGGCACGCTCTCGTCGGTCGCCCTGACCGAGGCGCGCTGCGCATTGAGCTGTGGATTGTTCTGATAGGCGCGCACCAGCGCGGCCTCAATCGTATCGGCCAAGGCGGGCATCGGGCCCATGACAGCCAACAGAAGGGCCGCAGCCGCAGCTCCGGTAACGACCTTCACCCCACGCATCCCGTGTAATCCATTCGTGTTCCCCGCCGGTTCGAGCGAGCGAACCGGACGTCGTCATTGCAAGTGAGTCCCGCCTCACCTTATGCCGGGGGCAAGCGGGACGGAACCCTCAGGCGACGGAACCCGGCGGAAACTCTTCACGTGGGGCATCCGGGCCACACTTCTGATTCAGAACGGGATTTTAACGGCCATCGAGGGCTGGGAAGCGCGCTGGGAAGGCCCGAACCGGCTAGAAAACGAAGGCCGGGAGCCGTTCCATTCCGGGCAGAACCGGAACCGCGGCGTCGAACAGCGCCCGGTGCCCGAAATCGCCATGCGAGCGGGTCACGATCGTAGCCCGCTGCGGCTGGGTCGTGGCGAAGACCCCGACCAGCCGGCCACCCTCCTTGAGCTGCCCGCAGAGCCGGTCCGGCGCGATTTCGGTCGCGCCATTGAGCAAGATCACGTCATAAGGTGCGTTGGCCGGATCCCCTTCGGCGGCCGCGGTCACGCGGACCGTCACATTGCCGAGCCCAAGCTGGAGAAGCGCCTCCTTTGCCTTGGCGGCCAGCGCGGAAT
>JBAQER010000241.1:0-1762 GCA_049286845.1 Bradyrhizobium sp. | reverse complement strand
CGCCGAGCAGCCCAGCGGGCCGCGCCATGAACAGCGCAAACGCCCACGCCGCATTGCGCGCCTTTTTTAGAGCGCTCATCCGGCCCGCAGCGTCTTGGAACCGAGCTTCATGTGGTGGGCGCGGCCGAGCTTTTCCTTGGCGAAATCCACCTCGAAGGCCAGCGCGAGTTCCTTGCCGTCCCAGCGGAAGCCGCGCAGGAACTGCTCGTTGTCGGCCCCAGCCTTGTCCCAGTTGGCGAGGAGCGACGAGGTGATGTAGACGCGCTTGCCGTCCCAGCTCTGCGAGATCATGTTCACCTGCTTGCCCGTGACCTTCTCGTAAGTCTGCTTCGGCGCCTCGGGGTTGGTCAGGTCCATGTAGCGCGTCTTGCCGTCCATGAAGGTGTTGACCCACAGGCCCTTGCCGTCGCGCGTGATGCTGATGTCCACGGGCAGGGGGATCTTGGACGGATCGCCGATCGTGCCGACTTCCTTCGCTTGCCATTCGCCCTTCGCATCCTGCTTGACCAGCCAGAGCTTCGAGGTCAGCGCGGTGGCCGTGATCGCCCAGTTGTCCCCGGGATTGAGCGACCAGCGGATTTCGAGCGGCGCGCCGGGAACGGCGAGCACCTTGGTCGGCTTGATGGCCTTCAAGTCCCACACGACCATGGTGTTGCCGAATCTCTTCATGGCCTCGCCGTCCTTGATGAGCTCGCCGAGCGGGCGCATGTAGTTGGCATTGCCGGTGAAGCTGGAGGTCAGCAGCACGTTCTTCCTCGGATTCACGGCGAGGTCGTAGCCGTAGCCGTCGCCGCCACCGTTGGTCGGCATCGCGTAAGAGGCAAGATGCTTGCCCTTGTTGCTGTACAGCGCCATGCCGGTCACGCCGCCCTTGTCCTTGGTGTTCGAGAGGGCCTGGACGAGCATGCGCCCGGGAAGTGCGTAGTAGGTGTGCGGCCCGAGATAGCCCGACTTGTCTCCCAAATCGCCGATCGTCTGCACCAGCTTGGGCTTTGCCGGATTGGTCGCGATATCGAAGACCCAGATGCGGTTCTCGGCAAGTCCGCCTGCCCAGAGGCGGCGGCGGTCATCCGTAAATCCCATGTGGTGCGCCTCGGCCCGCGTGCCGGTCGAGATGGAGTGCAGGACTTTTCCGTAGCTCTTCGACTTGGGATTCACATCGATCGTGACGAGCTTGTCCGACCCGTCGCCGAGCCCATCCACGCCGAGCGTCCAGACGTAGATGTAGTCCTCCTGCCCCTTGATCAGCTTGGAGATGTACGGCGAGTTGCAGGTTTCGTCGGCACGTACTGCGCCGCTGAAACCAAAGCAGATTCCAACTATGACGCCGGTAACGCGAAAAACGAGTTTAAAGTCCAAGGTTTCCTCCCCGGATGAAGTAGGAGCTGCAGATTTGCCAAAGCTACTTCGAGCGCATTTTCTTTTCCAGCTTCCGCTGCCTGCGCAGCGTCTTGGCAATCTTCTGCTTTCGTCTGCGGATGCTGAGATTGCGACCGGTTGATCTGCCCATGGCTCCTCCGACAAAGACGGGTGAGGGACCATTATGTCCTCAAACCAGCGCGTTCCGCGTACGCGGAGTAGAAGTGATCGAAGATCCGCATCGCCTCGCTCAGCGTCGCGTCGTCGTTGCGGGCTTTTTCCTTCACGCCCTTGAGTACGGTTTCCAGGCCCTTGGCGTCTGCCGCCGGGCTGCCGCCCACGTCGAGAAAGCGAACGGAGGCGCCGATCGCGGCGAGCGCCGGATCGCGGTCCAGGCCGAAGG